>CAIUDS010000444.1 GCA_903897985.1 uncultured delta proteobacterium | reverse complement strand
TTTCTGGGCTGAACCAGAATTTTACCGCGCATGCGTTCCCCTCATGCCCGGTGTATGTTTGGATGATCGAAGAGCAGAACTGGGTTTGCTACCTGCCCCGGTTAAGCGTAAAGCTAATTTTATAGAACAATTTTCCCGGTTTGTCAATCTCCCTGCGCGCCCCTAAATCTCCGGCTAAGAATGTAGGGGCACGGCATGCCGTGCCCCTGCCAAGCCGCAGCCGCGGTTTTACCCCATGCACCCAGAGGCAGCAGGCAACTGCCCATCAATCAGGCTGATAAATTCTTAGCCGGAGATTTGGGGCGCCCGCGAGAAATCCTTGACGCTGCTCAGGAGGGATGCTAGTATCTTGACCAATCAAACCTATTGCGAGGAGGGAACTATGGAAAGCGCGGCCCTGTTGAAAAAGGTCCGGATGTTCCAGGAGCTGTCCGACCCCGAAATTGCCAAATTTAACCAGGCCACCCGGGTCCAGAGCTTCGCCCCCGGCGAGGTCATCATCGAGGAAGGGGCCGATGGCCGGGCGCTCTTCATCATCAAGCGGGGGACGGTGAAGGTCATCAAGGTGGACGGGGAAGTGGTCTCGGAGCTGGTCAAGCTGATCGCGGGCGAGCATTTTGGCGAGATGTCCCTGGTCGAGGACGCCAAGACTTCGGCCCGGGTGGCCGCGCACAACGAGGTCGAATGCCTGGTCATCTCCCGCGCGGATTTTCAGGGCATCCTCGATTCGGACGTGGCCATCGCCGCCAAGGTGTACAAGGCTTTAACCCAGACCTTGTGCGAGCGCTTGCGGACCACCTCCTCGGAGCTGATGACCTGGAAGCCGGAGATGGGTTTTTAAAAGAAATTTCAACCGCGGAATTCCAGCATGGCCGAAAAACTTTTCTTCTCTCACGACATCATCAATGCCTGGTGCGACGACGCCAAGGTCACCTTTGAGAACAACGTCCTCACCATCCGCTCCGGCAAGCCCCGGTCCTATAAACTGGAACCGGCTTTCCGCTTCATCCGCGTTTCCGGCGACGACCGGGACCCCCACGGGCTGATCGGAGAAATCAAGACCGACAAAGAACTCAAGGCCATGGAAGCCGACGTTTATCTTAGCTCCTGCATCTTCCAGGACGTGCCCTATGACGTCGAGCAGGGCTACGTGGCCCAGATCGCCGAAAAAGACGAAACCCTCGAAGAACTCCTCACTCAATACTTATTGAAGGTGATGATATGAACAACATTCTAAATCGTGAACCTGGTCGTGAACGTGGACGTGGACGAAGTGGGTGTCAAGGTGGCAAGGTGGCAGGGTGTCAGGGTGGCAGGCAAAGGAGGAGCTTAGTCATGAGAACGGATAAGCGTTTACTGGCGTTGACTTTGTTCGTTCTGCTGGTGGGAGGGGCAGTGGCCGCCTTCGCGGCGCCTCCGCTGATTCCGCGCGCGGTCCTCTTCGGCAACCCCGAGAAGGCCTTGCCGCAGATTTCCCCGGACGCCACCCGCCTGGCCTACCTGGCCCCCTCCGCCAAGGACGTGCTCAACGTCTGGGTGCGCACGCTCGGCAAGGAGGACGACACCCAGGTGACCAACGACACCTACCGCGGGATCCGGGTTTACAACTGGGCCGAGGACGGCAAGCACCTCCTCTATCTCCAGGACCTCAACGGCGACGAGAACTGGCACCTCTACCTCGTGGACCTGGAGACCAAGATCGTCCGCGACCTCACGCCCTTCCAGGGGATCCGCGCCGAGAGTTTAATCACGGACAAGCATCACCCCAACGAGGTCTTGATCGGCCTCAACCTGCGCG
>CAIUDS010000443.1 GCA_903897985.1 uncultured delta proteobacterium | reverse complement strand
TGGCCCTCGTCCGTAAGCTCGATCGCGTTGTCCCTTTCATTGAGCGCATAGAGCAGACCCGCCTTAAGTTTGTGCTCCTCCTTGTTCGCCCGGAACAGGTTCTTGACCTTCTCCATGTTCTTCTTGGTTTCCTTGTTCTCGGTCAGGAGCGTGAACAACTCGCGGTTCTTGGGATCGCCAACCTCAACCTGCAGCAGTTTGAAGTAATAATCGTCTTCCTTCTCCGGCTTGTCTTTCATCAGCATGGCCTCGCGGAAGACCTTCTTGACCACCGTCTTCTGCTTGTTGACCAGCCGGTCTATGGCCGGGGCCAGGTCCGCGAATGAACTGTTGTCGTCCCGCTCCACCTCGCCGGAAATGATCAAAGGCGTGCGCGCCTCGTCAATCAAAATACTGTCAACCTCGTCCACGATCCCGTAGTAGAGCGTCTCCCGTTGCGCCATGTCCTCCAGCCGGAACTTGAGGTTGTCCCGCAGATAGTCGAACCCGAACTCGGAATTGGTCCCGTAAAGGATGTCCCGGCGGTAGAGCTCGCGCCGGGTCTGGTCGTCATGGTCGTGCTGGAGCGCGCCCACGGTCAGGTTGAGCAGCTTGAAAATGCCGCCCATCCATTCCGAGTCGCGCTTGGCCAGATAGTCGTTGACCGTGACCACATGCGCGCCCCTCCCGGTGAGCGCGTTCAAATAGAGCGGGCAGGTGGACGCGAGCGTCTTGCCCTCGCCGGTCTTCATCTCCGAAATCTTGCCCTGGTGCAGAACCACCCCGCCGATCAACTGCACATCGAAATGGCGCTGGTTGAGCGCCCGCTTGGCCGCCTCCCGGACCAGCGCGAACGCCTCCGGCAAAATCTCGTCCAGCTTCGGGATGATCAGCGCCCAGTCCTCGTCCGTCAGCGTCTCCAATTTGGGCTTGAACGCTTCCCAGTCTTCCGCGCCGGCAAAGGCCTGTCCGAACAAAATGCCGCGCAGCCGCCAGGTCTGAGCCCCCAGCTCCTCATTGCTCATCGCCACGAATTTCGGCTCGAGTTCGTTGATCGCCGCGATGAGCGGACCGATGCGCTTGAGCGTCCGCTCGTTTTTGCTCCCGAAAACCTTTTTCGCCAAATCCCCGATTATGGACATGCGTAAAGCTTGCTCCTCGGCTTGAACCCTTTAGATTTCAGTCCCTTATTATAAGTTCTCCCGGCCCGATTGGCAAGCCTCTAGTGGCGCAGCCTTTCTGCCCGCTCAATTCGCGGCGCGGATATGGGGCCGGCCAGGCCCGGCTTGCCAGCCCTTGCCTTGGCGAAGAAGAATGGAATGCCCGCGGATCTTCTTCAGTCGGGAGTCGCTTGGATCAATTGCCATGGCTGCAACTGCACTCAATGCATTAACCCTCTTTGGCGTTTGACAACTTTTAGAGGTCCCGCAGGATTTCCAAATGGTGGCAAAGGGAAGAACATGCAAAGAGCCTGGTTGGTGGTGGAAATGCCCGGTTCTCAAGGCAGGTCAAAGCTAATTGGGACATGTCAACGAGAAAATTTAGTTGGTTTATTGATAGGTATATATACCTATCAATAACACGGAGTAAATACCTTACCTGATTTAACGTGTTGATTTAAAAAATAATATTTGATTTTATGGCAAGTCTTGACATTTATATAATAGTATATATACTATTATATAACATTGATAAAAAATGAAGAAATATAAAATCGAGACGGCCCAAAATATCATTTTTAGCTACTTTGATTCATCTCCCCTAAAAGTTTTTTCGACCAGGGAGTTGCAGCAGATTTTTCGTGAGCATCGCACTAAATGGAATATAAGCGCAAGCATGTTTTTCCATTCGTTCCTTATTTTCTTGCTGAAGTCAGGCCAGCTTAGGCGCCACAGCTTCAAATCCGAGCGTCAGGTTCGGGCCCTTTTCAGCTGGAACGAGGTGACCTTGTACCAGTTGGCCGCAGTCCTCTTCAATAAGGCATATTTTTCTCATTTTAGCGCAATGGAAATCCATGGGCTGACCGATCAAATGCTCAAGACGGTTTATCTCAATATCGAGCAAACGCGCAAAGGCCTTCCGAGCTCCGAGCTGCTTCAGGAAAACATTGACCGCGCCTTCAGCAACCAGCCGCGCACTTCCAGCTCCGTGTTTTCTTACGACCCGTACCGGATCACCAGGCTCAACGGAAAAAACACCGGCCGCCTGGGGGTGACCGAGGTTGACTGGGCCGGCCAGCCGAACCTTCCGGTGACCAACCTGGAAAGAACGCTGATTGACATTGTCGTCCGTCCGGTCTATTCCGGCGGGATTCACGAGGTCCTCAAGGCCTACCAAGCGGCGCGGGAAAAAGTTCAAATCAACCGTCTAATGGCTTACCTCAAGGAGCTTTCTTACATCTATCCCTATCACCAGGCCATCGGATTCTATCTCCAGAGGGCCGGGTATCCGGAAAGCGGCTATAACCGGCTGAAAGAATTCGGATTGAAATACGACTTCTATCTCGACTATAATGTACTTGACAAAACCTATCTCCCGGAATGGCGTCTATTTGTCCCCAAAGGATTTTAGGTCCTCAACCCATCCCGCCGTCAATTCGAAGCAAATGCTTGACAAAAACAGCGCAATCCATATGCTGGTAACCAGGAGGTGGTGGAAATGATAAACCAGGAATTATTGGCGCCGTGCGGTTTGTATTGCGGGGTGTGCGGGATTTTGAGCGCGAGCCGGGACCACAACGAGAAGCTCAAGGGAAAGTTGGCCGCGGCTTACGGCTTAAAGCCCGAGCAAATCCAATGCTCGGGTTGTCTGTCCAATTCGCTTTTCACCTACTGCCGGGTGTGCGCGATCCGGAAATGCGCCCGGGACCGGAACTTGGAGGGTTGCCATTTGTGCAAGGACTTCCCTTGCGCTCATGTCCGGAATTACCCATTTGCCGAGGCCCGGGAAAGAATCATGGCCGCCATTCCAGAGTGGAAGCGATTAGGCACGGAGAAATGGGTGGAGCAGGAAGAGAAAAAATGGCAATGTCCGAAATGTCAGACGCAACTCTTCCGCGGGGCGCGCCGCTGCCCCAAATGCCAGGAACCCTTGCCGGTCTGACCAAGGGTCGTGGACCTTTGACCCACTTTGTTCAGATTATGCACCGAATAACATGGTGCACGATGTGCGCCGAAGAGGTGCAGGACTGGTCCTGCCAGGGGCCTGCCCCTGGACCCTCGATAAACCCGCCCCCAGGCGGGCCACTGCCAAAAGCAGGCCGGAGGCCGGCGCCATAAAGGGGCATTTGCGTTTCCGGCAAAACGGGTAAAATAAACTACATGAAGAAAATTATTATAGCGCTGGCGGTGTTGTGGATTTGCGGGTGCACGCCGAAGGATCCGAAGGAAGTGATTGCTCGGGTTGACGGGAAGATTTATTACCCGCAGCAGGCGGGGATGAAAAGCCTGAGGTGCCGGGCGCAGTCGCCTTACCTTAAGGAGATGTTCGACGCGCTGAAGAAGGCCAAACCGGAACACGGGGAAGTGCTGGACCGGCTCCAGGTGGAGACGCGGTTTTACTGGGCTCAGTCTTATGGGCCGAGGTTTGTGATCGAGGGCTTGCCCAAGCAGTTGCCGCAACTGCGCAACTTGATCGGCAAGGTCTTCAGCGGGACCGACATCCTGATCGTTCCGGCCACGGAAAAGGACCAGTTTGACAACTTCACGCTTTCGCTGAGCAAGGTTAAGGAGGGGCTGCTTCTGACCGGGACCAACCCGAATGCGGAAGAGGAATTGCAAAAGTATGAATTGAAGGTGACCAAGCGGAAATATCTGGTGCTGGAGCGGAAATATTACAGCCAGGAAGGCATTTCCTATTCGCGGCCGGGGTACGAGGTCTGGAAAGGGAAACGTTATCCCACGCGGATAGAAACCCTCATGGACAATTTGAGGGGTAACGACCTTTCGAGCAAGGTCGAGCTCGAGTATTCGGAGGTTGATGGTTACTGGCTGGTGAAGAAAATCCGCTATACCTTTTCGAGGGTTCCGGGCGGGGAGCGCGTGCTCGGGCCGGTGGAGGTGAGCCTTTCGGATTGCAAGATCAATCCGCCCATATCCTCCGAGATTTTCAAGGGGGACGAGGTTACTTTTATAGATCCGCAGGTTTTGCCGCTTCCGGGCGAAACCGGCTCGCCGAAAAAGGAAAAGGAACCCGCGCCCGGCAAAAATAAATGATCCTAGTGTAGTGTCCCGCAAATAAGTCAACCGCTTTTTCAGTTGTGGTGCGGGCTTCCAGCCTGCAAGATCAACGAGTTGGCAGGCAAGATGCCTGCACCACAATTTAAGGGACACTACCCAGGCTTTCACCTGCCGGGGATGATCAATCCGCCCGGCTTATGGCCCAGTTGTTTCGCGGCTTCCGGGAAGCTCCGGACCAGGATGGCTTTGGAAAACTCGGCGGCCGCGGATTGGTCTTCTCGGCCCGAGGCCAGCTTGAACGCGGCCGCGGCCGCGTCGGTTTCGCCCTGGAGTTTTAGCAGGCGGGCGTTTTCGAGCAGGCCGTATTTTATGCGCTCCCGGTTTTTTTCGAGACCGCGGGCGGAGTATTTTTCAAAGATGCTCTGCACCCGGTCCGCGAGTTGGGCATCGCTGAGTTGGATCGGGCTGTGTTGGGCCTCGTCCAGTTCCCGGGCGCACCCGTTCACGGTCTCCTGGTCAAAGACCCAGGTCGAGAAAAAAGTGTGCGCGAGCAGGGCCTCCACCGGGCGAGCAACCACGGCCGGGATTTTCTCCGGGTCAAACAACTTGGACGGCTCCGCCGCGGCATCCGCCGGCTCGGGCAATTTGAGCCGGAACTTTTCCAAAAACGAGTCCAACTCCATTTTAAATTTGCGCTCGGAGGTTTTTTCCCGGGCGGCAACCATGGCCCGGAGGAAATGATCCTTGCCGATCTCCAGCACCGGCAGCTTGAGTTCCTTGCCGATGGACAAGTTGGCCACGATCTTCTGCGCCTGGGATTCCGCGACCGCGAAGACTCGGAGGTCCTGGATCCCCTCGACCGGACTGAGCTGGCTGATCAGCAGATTGGTGCCCATGGTCCCGCTGGCGAAATAATAGAGGAGTTGCTCGCCGGTGATCGAGATCACCGGGGTGGCCCGGGCCCATTCCCGGATTATGCGCGCGGGGAAGGTCACCTTGGCGCCCGCGGCCTTTTCCGGGATTTGCAGCCCGCGCGATTTCAGCCGGTGCAGGGTTTTTTTCCAAAGTTTTTGCCGGGCCCGGTCCAGGCGCAATCCGCCGACTCCGGCCAAAAGCTCGAGTTCGTTGCGCGCGGCCAGTTCCAGCAGCACGGCTTCAAAGCTTTCCGCGCTAATGCGGCCGAGCTCCGCCTCGGGCAGGCTCTTGCTTTCCAGCCCCCGCTCAAGGGCCTTGAGCGCCTCGAGCTCGGGCTCGAGTTCGCGGCTGCCCCGGGCCAGGGCTTGTTCCAGGCTGACGATGCGTTCGCGCAGCATTTTCCCGGTTACTCTTTTTCCGCGATGGTGTACTCGAAAATGCCCCGGGCCGGCGCCGTTTCTTCCCCCGCCGGAGTGGTGAGCTTCCAGGTCACCTCGGCTCTTTGGCGGATGAAGGCGGGTTGCCGGATTAACTTGCTGGCCGCGGGCTCGAGCACCGCGGGCACCTCATCCCGGACATCCAAAACATCCAGCAGCTTGACCCCCTTGATCTCGCCCACCAGCTTGAACTGCGGGTCCTCAACCACCACCCGGGCTTTGCGCGGATACTTCCGGCCCCGCTTCGGCTCCGCGACCCAGTCCGACGGCTCCACCTTGTATTTGTCCGTGGCGTAAATAATTTTGTTGTCCTTCATCACGATCAGCCAGCTCACCCGCTGGTTGCCGAAATTCGGCGGCGGCCAGTAATCGAGGAAATGGATGGACCACTTTTCGCCGAAACTGCGCAGGGCGAACAATTCCTGGACCTGGGTCAGGAACCAGACGGTCTGGCTATTGTGGTCCATGTAACCGAAGCCGCTGACTTTTTTCTCCTTGCTCCCCACCCGGATGGTCCCGGTCACGGCCGCGAGCGGGATGGGCACCACCAGGTCATACCAGTCGCCGTCCGGGGTGAAGTAATGGACCGGCCCGTCCCCCGGCCGCCAGGGCGGGACCAGGGATTGAAAGGTCAGGTTGGCGTAGAGGTCATTAAGCGGGGCGAAAATCCGGAATTCCGGATAGAATCCGCTCCAGTATGATTGGTTCATGGTCAGCCGGGGTTCGGTTGCTTCCCATTTGACCTCCGAAGTGGACAAGATTTCTTTGCGATACACCAGGGGGCCGTCCGCCGGGAAATAGGCATGGTGGACCAGGATTTGTTTAAAGGCATACGCGAGCCGGAGCGTGCTGAATTGCAAATACCCGCCGCTCCCGTCATCCAGATAATAGACAAAGGTCCAGGACTGGCTGAAATTTTTCCCGGCCGGCGGGATATAGGCCAGATCCTTTTTGGCGACCGGCGCCGCAGGCGAGACTTTGACGCCGCCCTTGAACCCGTAAATTTTCTGAACCTCCCCGCCGAGCGCCAGGACGGAAACCAAACCCAAAACCGCCAAACCCGCGAACCGGGCCGCTACTTTCATTTTGTTACCTCCATTTTATATGAGCGCCTATTCTATCATTCTTGGCTGGGATTGGGAATTGGGGGCTGGGGTTTTGGCAATTCCCGAATTCCGAATTCCCAATTCCGAATTCCGATTTTATTTGCCGGTATAAACGCACCCGGTATTCAGCCACTGCTCGGGGTTGACGGCCTCGCTGTGATGGCGGAGTTCGAAGTAAAGATAAGGGCCTTTAAGGCTGCCGGTGTCGCCCACGGTCCCGATCGCCTCGCCCTTTTTCACCGACTGCCCCGCGGCCTTGTCCATCCGGTTCAGGTGCGCGTAAAGCGAATAATAGTTGGAGCCGTGGTCAATGATGATGAGGTTGCCGTAGCCGCGGAACCAGTCGGCATAGACCACCTGGCCGCCGTAAATGGCGCGCACCCGGTCGCCTTTTTTGGCGCGGAGGTCAATTCCCTTCTGCATGGTTTTGGTTTTGAAATTGGGGTCTATCTTTTCCCCGAACTTCTCCTCGATCCGGCCGGACACCGGCAGGCACAGCTTGCCCTGGAACAGCGCGAACTCGCTCTGCTTGACGCTCGAGGTTTCCAAGCTCTGCATTTTACGCTCGAGTTGTTGCGCGGCCGCGTCCAGCTCCGCGATCACGGCCAGATGTTTTTCCGCCTCCTTTTGAACCCCTTCCAGGATCTTCCGCTGCTCGCCTTTTTCGCTCTCGACCTGCGCCCGGGCCCAGCGCTGGCCCCCCAGGTTCGCCTCCAATTTTACTTGCTGTTCCTCCAGTTCCGCCTTCTTCTCCTCCAACTGCTTCAGGTCCGCCTCATATTCCAAGATCAGTTCCTGGTCCTGCGCATAGACCCGGCCCAGGTACTCATCCAGCAGCACCAGGTTCGAAATCGAGTCGGAAGAAAATAGAACCTGCAGCGTCCCGACCTCGCCCATCTTATAGCGGGCCGAGAGCCGTTCCCCCAGCAGTTCCTTGCGCTCGGCCAGGTCCGAAGCGATCTTCTTGAGCTCCCCCTCCAGACCCCGGATGTTCTTAAAAAGCTCGGATCGCTTCCGCTCCAGGCCCCGGATCTGGTCGTTGAAAAAGCGGATCTGCTTTTCCAAGAGCTCCATCTGCGCCAGAATCTTCCCCTGCTCCGCTTCCTTCAGTTCCAGTTGCTTCCGCTCTTTCTCGATCTCCGCCTTGATCTTCCCCAATTCCTCATTCACATCCGCCGGCCTCCCCGACCATAACGGCGTGAAAAATATCAGCAGACTGGCCATTACAATCTTCCCGCACATAAAAATAAATTCTTTGCGTTCTTTGCGCCTTTGCGGTGGAAAAATATTTTCGTTCTTGAACATGTCAAACCTTGAGGAATTCCTGGAAGCTGACCATGCTGCCGAGGATTCCGAGCAGGGCCGCGGAGCCGACCAGCATGAGCATCTGTCCGGGGCTGAGGAACCCGATCCCGGCCTGCGAGAAGAGTTGGAAGGGCACGGCGAAGAAGTTCCGGAAGAGGGCCCAGGAAAGCCAGAGCAAAAAGATGGAGATGATGCTGGCGGCGATGGCCTGGGTGACGCCTTCGAGCAGGAAGGGTATTCGGAGGAACGCGTCGGTGGCGCCGACCAGTTTCATGATTCCGATTTCCTCGCGGCGGGAATAGACGGTGAGCTTGACCGTGTTGTAGATGATGAATCCGGAGGCGAGGAAAATGAGGCCGCCGATGGCGAAGATGAGGACCCGGAAGATCCGGACCAGGGCCAGGAAATTCTTGAGCCATTTCTGGCCGAAAAAGACTTCCTCCACGCCCTCGAGTTTGCCGACTTTGCCGGCAAAGGCCTGGATGCCGGGGAGGTTCCGGTATTTTTTGTCGAGTTGGACTTCAAAGCTGGCCGGGAGCGGGTTTTTGCCCAGACCCGCGAGCACGGAGGCGCGGTCTTGCAACATCCGCTTGAGCCGGTCATAGGCGCGCTCGCTGGAGATGAAAGCGACCGCTTTCACCTCGGGGCGGGCCCGGATTTTTTTCTCGAGCTGGTCGCGGTCCTTGTCCGGCAGGTCCGCTTTGAGAAAAACCACCAGTTGGATCTGCTCTCCCCATTTTTCGGCGACCTGATCCAAGTTCTTGGCCACGAGCAGGAACAGCCCGAGGATGAGGAACGCGAAGGCGATGATTCCGATGGAGAGGAGGTTGAGGTTTCGGTTGGCGCGGAGGTTCTGGAGGTAGAGGCGGAAGGCGAATCCTAGTTGCACTTTACCGACCTCCGGAGTCGAGTGCGCGGTGCACGGTGAACGGTGAACAGTTAACGGTAAATGCCGCCCGACCACGCATCGTGCACCATATTACCGTGCACCGTTCACCGTTAACCGTTAACCTCATTCTATTTCCTCCCCAGGTCGAAGCCGCCGCTGGATTCCTCGCTGTCCGTGATCAGGGCGCCGCGGTTGAGCGCGATCACGCGCTTGGGGTAGCTCGAGATCAAAGCCCGGTCGTGGGTGGCGAACAGGATGGTGGTGCCGCGGTCGTTGATCTCGACGAAGAAGCGCATGATCTCCTGGGTGATGTCCGGGTCCAGGTTCCCGGTCGGCTCGTCCGCCAGCAGGATTTTGGGCTCATTGATGAGCGCGCGGGCGATGGCGACGCGCTGCTGCTCCCCGCCGGAGAGGCGCTGGGGGAAGGACTCGATGCGCTGGTGGAGCTGAACGCGCTTGAGGGTATGGAGCACGCGGCGGCGGATGTCCTTGCGGGGGAACCCGAGAATCTCGAGCACAAAGGACACATTCTGGAACACGGTCCAGTTATTGATCAGCTTGAAATCCTGGAACACCACGCCGAGTTGGCGGCGGAGGTAGGGGATTTCGCGCGGCCGGATCTTGCTGATGTTTTTGCCGCCGATCAGGATTTGGCCGGAGCTGGGGCGTTCCGCGGCGAACAGGAGTTTTAAGAGGGTGGTCTTGCCGGCGCCGCTGGGTCCGGTGATATAGACAAATTCGCCCTTCTTGATCTTGACATTGATTTCGGAGAGGGCGGTTATATCACGCTGGTAGGTTTTAGCAACATGATAGAGCTCGATCATCCCGCTCCGCTTATGACCCGGGCCTTCCTATTTCTCTTCTTCATCCAGCCGCTCGGACAAGAACCCCAGGATCACCTCGTCCAGGCTTTTGTTGGAAATGATGTCCGCGCCGAACAGGTCCTCGTCCTTCAACTCCTGGCCCTCTTTCAACTCGATGGTCTTCTCCGCCGGCTTTTCCGTGATCGCGGCTTCCATCACCGGCGGGGGCGGGGCTTCCTTGATCTTGGCCGGCTTGGCGATCGGGATGCCTTTCCGAGTGAACTCCGCCAGCACCAGGCCATGTCCGTCAAAGTCGCCGTTCTTCAGGTCCTTCAGCATCTGTTTATGCTGGTCCTGCATCAGCTCCCGAACCACATCCCGCAGCCGCTCGTGCTTGAGGATGTCCGCGTAGCTGATCTTCTTGCGCGAGATGATGTTCCCGCCCACATAGAGCAGAGTGATGATGTGAGGGTTAGCGATGCCGCTGTCCTCGGTCTGGATGTGAAAGGTAACCCCCTTGTAGTTCACATTGTGGTTGTAACCCAACTGCATCGAAGCTTTTACCTGGCCCGACATGGCAATCACTATTCTATCCGATTTTTTTCCGGTGTCAAAATCCGTTTCCCTGCGCGCGGTTGACAGACCCGGAAGGCCGGGTTTATACTCCGGGAAAATCCGGAGAAGAAAATGACCCGAGTTTTAATTGTGATACCGGCGCGGCTGGGTTCGGAAAGGCTGCGCGAAAAAGTCCTCGCCGAGCTCCAAGGCAAGCCCATGATCCAATGGGTCTGGGAGCAGGCCAAAGCGGCCCGGCTCGCCTCGGAGGTCATCATCGCCACGGACAGCGAACAGATCCTGCAGCGGGTCTCCGCTTTCGGCGGCAAGGCCATGCTCACCTCCACCCAGCACTCCAGCGGCACCGAGCGCGTCGCGGAAGTCGCGGCCAAGCTCAACTTCGAGATCGTGGTCAACCTCCAGGGCGACGAGCCGCTCTTCTCGCCCGTGGCCCTGGACCAGTTGATCGAGACCATGCTCGAAAGCGAGGCGATCCAGATGGCCTCGCTCCGGGTGGAAATCCTGGATTACCACGATTATGTCAATCCCAGCGTGATCAAGGTGATCTGCGACAACCAGGACAACGCCATTTATTTCAGCCGCCACCCGATCCCGTTCTACCGCGGGCGCGAGGCCCCGCTCGAGCAATGGCGGCGCGATGGCTTCCGGCCGCCCGAGCTCTTGCCGCCCGCTTACAAGCACCTGGGCATTTACGGGTTCCGCTCCAATTTCCTGAGCGCGCTGGTGCATTTGCCGCCCACCCCGCTCGAGCAGGCGGAAAAGCTGGAGCAACTGCGGGCGCTCATGTGGGGTTTCAAGATCAAGGTCCCGGAGACGGCCTATGATTCGGTGAGCGTGGACACGGCGGAGGATTTGGAAAAAGTCCGCAAGATGATGGGGGGATAAAAAATGGTTAGGAAAGCGGGAAAGACCCGGCCGGTGAAATACATCTTTGTGACCGGGGGCGTGGTCTCGGGATTGGGCAAGGGCATCAGCGCCGCGACCATCGCCGCTTTGCTCGAGGCGCGCGGCCTCAAGATCACCATGCTCAAGATGGACCCCTACATCAATGTTGATCCCGGCACCATGAGCCCGTTCCAGCACGGCGAGGTCTTTGTCACCGACGACGGCGCCGAGACCGACCTCGACCTCGGCCACTACGAGCGCTTCTCCCACGCCGTGCTCGGCAAAAAAAATAATTTCACCACCGGCCAGGTTTACGAGTCGGTCATCACCAACGAACGCAAAGGCGTCTATCTCGGCTCCACCGTCCAGGTCATCCCCCACATCACCGACGAGATCAAGCGCCGCATCCGGCTCCTGGGCGAGGAGGTGGATGTGGTGATTGTCGAGGTGGGCGGCACCGTGGGCGACATCGAGAGTCTGCCGTTCCTCGAAGCCATCCGCCAGTTCCAATACGATGTCGGGCCCGAGCACTGCTGCTATGTCCATGTCACCCTGGTCCCTTATATCGCGGCCTCCGGCGAGCTCAAGACCAAGCCCACCCAGCACTCGGTGACCAAGCTCCAGGAAATCGGCATCCGGCCCGACATCCTGATCTGCCGCTGCGACCGGCCCATCCCGGACGCGATCAAGCCCAAGATCGCGCTCTTCTGCAATGTGAAAAAGGAAGCGGTGATCTCGGCGCCGGACGCGCAAACGGTTTATCAGCTCCCGCTGTTGTTCCACGAGGAAGGCCTGGACGACCAGCTTCTGGAAACGCTGGGCATCTGGGCCGGCTCTCCCCGGCTCGAGGCCTGGGAGCAGGTGGTCTCGCGGGTGCTCGAACCGAGGCAGGAAGTCACCATCGGGATCGTGGGCAAATACGCGAGTTTGAAGGAATCGTATAAGAGTTTGAACGAGGCGCTCACGCACGGCGGCATCGGCAATAACTGCCGGGTCAAGCTGGAATTCATCGAGGCCGAGGACCTGGAAAAATGCCCGGACCTTTCCGGCGAACTGTGCGACTGCGACGGCATCCTGGTCCCGGGCGGGTTCGGCGAGCGCGGCACCGAGGGTAAAATCCGCGCCATCCAATATGCGCGCGAGCGGAAAATTCCCTTCTTCGGCATCTGCCTGGGGTTGCAGATGGCGACCGTCGAGTTCGCGCGCAATGTGGCCGGGCTCAAGAACGCCAACTCCACCGAGTTCAACCGCGAAACCCCGCACCCGGTGATCCATCTCATGGAGGAGCAGAAATACATCGAGAAGCTGGGCGGGACCATGCGCCTGGGCGGATGGGACTGCCGGCTCGAGAAAAATTCGCTCGCCTCCAAGGCCTACGGCTCGACCGAAATCCGCGAGCGCCACCGCCACCGCTACGAATTCAACAACGACTACCGCGAGCGGCTCTCCCGCAAGGGCCTCAAACTTGCCGGGACCACCCCGGACAACCTGCTGATCGAGATCGTCGAACTCGATGAAAAAAAACATCCCTGGTTCCTCGGTTGCCAGTTCCATCCCGAGTTCAAGTCCCGCCCCTGGCAGCCCCACCCCCTGTTCCGCGAATTCATCAAAGCCTCGCTCCTGCACAAGAAATCGGGAAAGAAGAGAGCCGGCGGGAAATAATGATTCCCGATAAAGTTAGCAAGTTACTCCCGAGGCCCTATTATACGACCGGCTCCGGCGCGGCTTGGCTGGGAGACAGCCTGAATTTGGTTTCCTCCTTGACGAGCCAATCGGTCAATTTAATCCTGACCTCGCCGCCTTTTGCGCTGACCCGGAAAAAAGAGTATGGGAATAAGGCTTCGGAGGAATATGTGGAATGGTTCCTGCCATTTGCCGAAGAATTCAAAAGAGTTCTTTGCGAAGACGGCTCGTTCATTCTGGATTTGGGAGGCGCCTATTTGCCGGGAGCGCCGGTGCGGAGTATTTATCAGTATGAGCTATTGATCCGGCTCTGCAAAGAAGTGGGATTCTATCTCGCCCAGGAATTTTTCCACTATAATCCCTCCCGCCTTCCCTCTCCCGCGGAATGGGTGACGGTCCGGAGGGTCCGAGTCAAAGATTCGGTGAATGTGGTTTGGTGGCTATCCCCCTCCAAAACGCCCAAGGCGGACAATCGGAAAGTTCTTAAACCTTATAGCGAGAGCATGAAGAGCCTGTTAAAAAATGGATATAAGCCTAAATTGAGGCCCAGCGGACACAACATTTCGTCAAAGTTCATGAAGAATAATGAGGGGGCGATTCCGTCCAATGTCCTGGAATTGGCCAATACCGAGTCCAACAGCAATTATCTAAGGCGGTGCCAGGAAGAGGGAATAAAGCCTCATCCTGCAAGGTTCCCCGAAGGATTTGCGGAATTCTTTATCAAATTCACCACCGATAGGTCGGATCTGGTCCTGGATCCATTTGCCGGCTCGAATACCACGGGCTATGTTGCCGAGAAATTGGGACGCCAGTGGCTGGCTTTTGAACTCAAAGAGGATTACCTAAAGGGTAGCGCTTTCCGATTTGAGGAATTTGAAGATATGTTCGGCAGGCAATTGACGCATGGCAAAGCTAGGTAAAGAAGAGCTTTTTGATCTTGTAATAGGCGCCGTCCGAAATTGCGGCTGGCAGGTGGTCCGCCTGTCGGCTCTGAACCAGCATCCGCTAAGATTCAAAATGTTCAAGGATGAGGAAGGGCTCCTGGTCCGGGCGTATATTTGGAATATTTCTCACGGAGGGGGCGCCGCGCGCCCGGCGGATGAATACCGAATTCAAATAACCGGGGTGGATCAATTCCGAGAAGAACCGGATGGCAAGACCGTTATTCTTGGCTGGTGGGATGAAGCCGGCGTATTTGCCGGATTCGATTTCCGCTTTCACAGACGGCCTCTAGGTTTCTCGCCTTCGTTTCAGATCAAGGAAGAATATCTGAGGGAAGCCTACCAGAAGGGTTTTTGCCCATATCAAAAAGACAACCGGGAAATCGCCGTGGCCTTTCGCCCGGATTTTATCGCGGAATACCTCCGGCAGCTCGAGTCCTTGCATGGTTTTGGCCGGCAGAGCCGCGATTTCAAAATTCTCGCCTCGGTGGCCGAAGATCCTTCCGCGGTGAGCGACGAAAAGATTACCAAGGTTTCCGGCCCGCGCCGGATAACGGTCTCGTCAGTGAAGCGGTTTTTGCGGGATACCTATTTCAAGGATCGCGTCCTGAATGCCTACCGTCACCAGTGCGCGATCTGCGGCCTGCAATTGGACCTGGTGGAAGCCGCGCATATCATCCCGGTGGCTCACGAACAAAGCAGCGATGAAACCTCCAATGGAATGGCAATGTGCGCAATTCACCATAAAGCCTATGATAAAGCCCTGATCGCCGTTGATGCCAAATACCGGATTCTGGCCAGCGATGCACGAATGAGGTTCCTGACTGAGATCGGGCATGATGGCGGAAGGGAGAATTTCTTGAGAAATTTAAGGCCCTTGATGGTTCTGCCGCCGGCTGAACGAGATCGGCCAAATCCGGGATATTTGAAAATTGGCATGGAAATCAGAGGATGGGAAAATTGGTAAAAATCGGCAATCTTAAGGTCGGGAAGGGTGCGCCCCTCTTCCTCATCGCCGGCCCCTGCGTGAAGGGGCTCATGCTTTTGCTTTACGCGGATAGGGGGATAAATAGCCTATGAATGCCAAAACATTAGAGACCATCAAGCCAGAGATACAAAAAGTCCTTCGTCAAATAATCGAAGGTTTTAATCCTCGAAAGGTCATCCTTTTTGGTTCGCATGCCTATGGCGAGCCCGGCCCGGACAGCGATGTTGATCTGCTGGTGGTAATGGAAACCAAAGAACGGGCCATCCGCAAGGCTGGGGAAATCTCCGGCGCCATCGAACATCCTTTCCCGATTGACATCCTGGTGCGCACGCCGGAGAAAATCCGGGAACGGATCGAAATGGGCGATGGTTTTGTCCGGGAGATCATGACCAAAGGCGTGGTGCTCTATGAAGCCCCTGACAGCCTAAACTCTAGTATAGAATATAAGCAGATGCTTTTATGGCATTTAGATCTCCTGGGATTTAAAGAACTGATTCTAAACAAGTATCGCCAGGAGCCGTTAAAAATATTTGATTTATTAATCCGCTTTAAAAGCATAATTAAATTAATCAACCATAAAATTCCTCCGGCGAAAACATGCTACATTAGAGGCGTTTCTGACACAATTATTGTGGCTATACCCGCTTCCCGCGATAAACAAGAATTTGAGCAACAATTGTCCCTTTCTTTTGGCAACATTGCTGAAGCGCAAATCCAGTTAGCCGATGAAGAAAATATCCTTATTAGAGGCAGCATAACATTTGGCGACCTTTATATTGAAGAACCTATTATCTCGCCCAGTAAAGAGTTCATAATTGATTATGTTTTTGGGCCTGCATTGATCAGAGCAATTGAATTGGAAAAATGTGCAGAATTTCCGCGAATCATAATTGATCCGAAAATTATGAAGGATGTTCAGGGTAAAGACCGCGAGTACCTTATCGAGGATTCAGAGGGATTATTTTATATTGATTATTTGTCGTTCGCTTGCAATAACTTCTTGCGTGATAACACAAAATTTATGGATAAGCATCGGGAAATTATTCTTAACCTTCTAAATAATGAAGAATTTTCCGAAAGCACTCTGCGAAAAGGCCTATGGCTTAAGCGCTACCATAATAACACTATAAGAGATAACCAACAATGCTTGGATGATCTTGGGATTAAAGCAGATGATGTAATAATAAGGTGAGTGGATGGAGCGACCAGGAAAGATGATAAAGATCAGCGATCTCAAAATCGGTGGTGGCGCGCCTTTGTTTCTGATCGCCGGTCCTTGCGTGATCGAGAGCGAAAAGCTCACGCTCGCGATTGCGAAGGAGCTCAAGAAAATTTGCGCGCGGGTCGGGATCGGCTTGATCTTCAAGGCCAGTTTTGACAAGGCCAACCGCTCGAGCATTGATTCCTATCGCGGACCGGGCTTGAAAAAAGGTCTGCAAATTTTGGAGCGCGTGAAAAGCGAGACCGGTCTGCCCATCTTGAGCGACATTCACACCCCGGACCAGGCCGAGCCTGCGGCCGAGGTGCTCGATGTCATCCAGATTCCCGCGTTCCTCGCCCGCCAGACCGACTTGGTCGTGGCCGCGGCCAAAACCGGCAAGCCCCTTAATCTCAAGAAGGGCCAGTTCATGGCCCCCGAGGAGATGTCAAATGTCGTTGAAAAAGCGGCGCGTGCCGGAGCCAAGAAAATCTTGGTCACCGAGCGCGGCACCTTCTTCGGCTACCACAACCTGGTGGTTGACTTCCGCTCGTTCCAGATCATGAAGGAGTTGGGCTGGCCGGTGGTGTTCGACGCCACCCACTCGGTCCAGCGTCCGGCCGGCAAGGGCAAATCCAGCGGCGGTGACCGGGAATTCATTCCCCTGCTCGCGCGCGCGGCAGTAGCAGCGGGCATTGATGGCCTGTTCATGGAAGTCCATCCGCATCCGGAAAAGACGCTGAGCGACGGGGCGAATTCGTGGCCGCTGGGGCAGGTTGAGCATTTGCTGGAGCGCCTGATTCGTATATCAAGAGTAGGTAGCAGGTAGTAGGTGGTAGGTGGGGGAAATGGCGGAAAAAATAGAGTATTTCTCACAATTGCGGGTCTGGCAAAAGGCCCATCGGCTCGTACTGGAAATATACCGATTGACCAAAAATTTTCCCTCCGAGGAAAAATTCTCGTTAGTCCAACAGATGCGTCGCGCGGCGGTATCTGTTCCCGCCAATATTGCAGAGGGATTTAAGAAAAGAGGAGTCAGGAACAAACTGAATTTCTATAATATTTCGCAAGGCTCCCTTGAAGAGCTAAAATATTATATAATATTGGCCGGAGATTTGGGATACTTGAACAACCAACAAACATTGACAGTTCAGAGCAATGATGTGGCAAGAACGCTTAATGCTTTGATCTTATCCATAGAGGAAAAAAATGCTGACTAACAGCCTAACGAAAAGCAAAAGCCCGCGTTGTCGTTTTATCCCCACCTGCCACCTACCACCTACTACCTACGGCTATGCCTACTAACCTCGCCAAGCGCGTCCTCCTCATCGAGGCCGAGGCCCTGCGCGCCTTGGCCGAGCGGCTTGGGGACGAGGTGGTCCGGGCGATCAAGATTCTCAAGAACTGCCCAGGCAAGGTGGTGGTAACCGGCCTGGGCAAAAGCGGTCTGGTCGGCCAGAAAATTTCCTCCACCTTCGCATCCACCGGCACGCCCTCTTTTTTCCTGCATCCCGCCGAGGCCCTGCACGGCGACATCGGCATGCTCTCGAAAGGCGATGTCATTCTGGCGCTCAGCAATAGCGGCGAGACCGGCGAGATCCTCCAGTTGATCCCATACTTCAAACGGCTGGAACTGCCGATCATCGCCCTGACCGGAAAGCCGGACTCCACTCTGGCGAAAAGCGCGGAGACGGTTTTGGATGTGAGCGTGAAGGAAGAGGCGTGTCCGTATAATCTGGTCCCGACCGCGAGCACCACCGCGATGCTGGCCATGGGGGACGCGCTGGCGCTGGCGCTTTTGGAGGAAAAGGGGTTCAAGCCGGAGGATTTCGCGCTCTTGCATCCGGCGGGAACGCTGGGCAAGAAGCTTTTGCTCAAGGTCTCGGACCTGATGCATACCGGGGACCGGCTGCCGGTGGTGGGTTCGGAGGCTCCGATGAAGGAAGTGATTTTGACCATGAGCTCGAAAATGCTCGGACACGCCGCGGTGGTGGAAAAGGGGAATATGCTCGGCGTGATCTCGGACGGGGACCTGCGGCGGGCCATGGAAAAATTCCCGGACCTGTTCTCGAAAAAAGCCGGGGAGATCATGACCCGGAACCCGAAAACCATCGGCCCGGACGCGCTCGCGGTGGACGCGCTTTCCAAAATGGAAAAAATGAACATCACCGCGCTCCTGGTCACCGACGATCCCTCGGGCAAACACCTCGTCGGCATCATCCACCTTCACGACCTGCTCAAGGCCGGCGTGGTCTGAGCCGAGACTCGCCGAAGCTTGCCGGTATAATATAGACGATCGAATGAGCAGGGGAGCGGCTTATGAAAAATAAAATCCGATGGGGAATAATCGGCACCGGGGACATCGCGAAGAAGTTCGCGCGGGGCCTGAAAGAGCTGCCGGACGCGGAACTGCTTGCAATGGGCTCGCGTCGGCAGGAAAGCGCGGATGAATTCGCTGGTCAGTTCGGCGTTGCCCGGGCGTATCCGAGCTACGAAGCGCTGGCCGCGGACCAGGACCTCGGCGCCATTTACATTGCCACTCCCCACCACCTTCATTGCGAAAACACGATCATGTGCCTGAAAGCGGGCAAGGCCGTTCTGTGCGAGAAGCCCTTCGCGGTCAACGCAGCCGAGGCGCAAAAAATGGTCCATGCCGCAAAGCGCGAGCAGAAGTTTTTGATGGAGGCGATGTGGACGCGGTTTTTGCCTTCGATCCTTAGGGCGCAGGGGTGGCTGAAGGAGGGCAAGATCGGCGAGGTGCGCATGGTCCAGGCAAGTTTCGGCTATCGCGACCGCGTTGGCATCGCTTACGATCCGGCTTGCGCGGGCGGGAGCTTGTTGGATGTCGGGATTTATCCGATCACGCTCGCGGATCTGGCCTTTGGCGGGGCTCTGCCCGAGCGGGTGGCCGGGTTCGCGCATATTGAAAAGGGGATTGACGAGCAGGCCGCTTTTATCCTGGGCTACCAAGGCGGCGGCCTTGCGGTATTGAGCAGCGCGATCCGGACGCGCACGTCTTCGGATGGCTGGATCATGGGGACCGAGGCGATGATCAAAATTCACGCGCCGTTCTGGCGCTCGCAGGAACTGAGCCTGGTGAAGGACGGAGAAACGATATTGAATGAGAAAATGCCGCTGGTTGGAAACGGATATAATTACGAGGCCGCGGAAGTGGGGCGCTGTGTGCGGGAAGGGTTATTGGAAAGCCCGCTTATGACGCATGAGAAGAGTATCGAGCTCATGCAACTTCTCGACGAACTCCGCGACCAGTGGGGCCTGGCATATCCGATGGAATCCGAGAGACGGTGAGAGGCTTGGCTCTCTCCAGGAATTATTGCCTTTATGATAAAGGCCGCGGCGATTGAAATTCAAGCCGGCGCAAGAATAATCAGGTCCTTGAGCGTCGCTTCTCTCTTTGCGGTCGCCGGCCTTTTTCCGGTCTGCGCGTTGGTTCGGGCCGGTCCCGGCCGAGCGATGAAGCGGGCCGGGAGAAGGCGGAGGCGAGGACTCCGATCAGACGGAAGTTTATTTCGCGGCGTTCGAGGTTGACGGAGACGACCTCGACCAAGACCTGGTCGCCGAGGTGGAGTTCGAGCCGGGGGAATTTTACATAGGCGGTGTGGAGTTTTTCATTGAGCGCGTATCCGGTCAAGTCGGGCGCCGGGATCAGGCCCTCGGCCATGGGTTTGAGCAGCTCGACGAACACGCCGAACTCGGTCAAGCCGGAAACCACGCCCGAGAATTGCTCGCCCAGGTGTCCGGCCAAAAGCCGGGCCTGGTAGAGTTTGACCATGTCGCGCTCCGCGCTCGTGCTCGCGCGTTCCCGCAGTGAGCAGTGTTCGCAGGCCGCGGCCAGGCTCTCCGGCGCCGCGGCTGGAGCGCCGGGCAGGAAGCCTAGGGCCTGCTTGAGCACGCGGTGCACGATCAGGTCCGGGTAGCGGCGGATGGGCGAGGTGAAATGGCAGTAGTGTTCGAGCGCCAGTCCGAAATGGCCCTTGTTTTCGAGTTCATATTTGGCCTGCATCATGGAACGGAGGGTCAGGTAAGAGACCAGCCCGGCAATGGGCAGCCCGGCGACCGAGTCGAACAGCTTCTGGAAATCGCGCGGATGGAGCTGCTCCGGGGTCTGGCCCTTGCGGAGCAAGGGATGGCCGAGCCCGGCGAGGAACAGGTTAAGCTCGGCGATTTTTTCCATTTCCGGCTGCTCATGGATGCGGTAGGGAAAGGCCAGTTTTTTTGCGGCCAGGAACTCGGCCACGGCCTGGTTGGCCGCGAGCATGAACTCCTCGATCAGCCGGTGCGCGAACAGCCTCGGATAGGCGAACACATCCGCCGGCTCGCCGCGCTCGTCCAGCTTCACCTTGGGCTCCGCGATCTCAAAATCCAAGCCGCCCCGCCGGCTCCGGCGCTCGGCCAGGATTTCCGCCAGCTCCTTCATCTCGAACAGGTTCGGGCCGATGGCTTCATATTGGCGGGTGATCTCCGGATCGTCCGCGTCCAGAAAATGCTGGAGTCCGCGGTAGGTCATGCGGAATTTGCTCCGCATCACGGCCGGATAAAAATCCCGGCGGCCCATATTCCCTTTGTGGTCAAAGACCATTTCCGCCACCATGCACAAGCGGTCTTCCTCCGGTTTCAGGCTGGAGATCCCGCTCGAGATCGCCTCCGGCAGCATGGGGATGGCGCGGTCCGGGAAATAAACGCTGGTGGACCGGGCGTAAGCCTCGCGGTCCAGCTCGGTCCCGCCCCGCACATAAGCGCTCACATCCGCGATGGCGACCCAGAGCTTGAACCCGCCCGCGGTTTTTTCAACCGCGACCGCGTCGTCAAAATCCCGGGCATCCTCCGGGTCCACCGTGACCAACGCCAGGCCGGTCAAGTCTTTCCGGCCCGAGCGGTCTTCTCCGCGCACATGGTCCGGGACCTGCCTCAATTCATTCAGCGCGGCCGGCGGGAATTCCTCGCTGAAGCCATACTGGCTCAGGATCAGTTTGCTTTCGAGTTGAGGCGTCAGCTCGCGGCCGAGCACTTCGAGGATTTCAGCGCTGCCCTGCGCGGCCTCGGTGGGGTAGGCTGTGATCCGGGCGATGACAATGTCCCCGGCGCTCGCGCCGCGGGCATGATCGCGCGGGACCAGGAACCAATGCAGGATTTTCTCGTCGCGCGGCACCACATAGCCGCCGTTGTAAAAGCCGGCGAACTTGATGATTTTGCGCTCGAGGATTTTGACCACCGTGCCTTCGCGGTTTTTGCGCCAGGTCTTGCCCGGCCTCAGCTTGACCAGCACCGAGTCGCCGGGCAGGGCCGAGTTAAGCCGTTGCGCCGGGATAAAAATTTCCGAGCCGTCTTCCAACCGGACAAATCCGAAGCCCCGGGGATGGACCGAGATGGCGCCCTTGGCCGATTCGGGCCGGGCGCCGTGGGTTCTGCGATCGTGTTTCATTAATTCTTGAATCTAAAATTGGATGGTTTGACAAACAAAGTTTGGCAAGCTTTCAGCCCGTTCCAATCTAAATTTCATATCCTCCATTTGTTTATTATTTTCTTACGAAGCAAGATGGGCTGAATCTTGAAATCGTTAAGGGTAGTATACACCGGAAAAAAATATTTGCAAGCGCAAGGCCGGCCGCGGCTCAGATTTTCATCTTGGCCAGGTCCATCGGCGCCATTTCCGAGGACTCGGCGATGAAAAGCTTTTCCGCCATTTCCTGCCGCGTGGCCCGATAGTCGCGGTCGTGGGCGAGGTTCTTCATCATGTAGGGGTCGTTGAACAGGTCGTAGAGCTCGAAGTCCTGGTCGGACGATTCCGGGTCGAAGTATCGGGCATAGGCCCAGTTGCGCTCGCGGATGGACCGGATCTGGTGCGGACTTTGGATCCAGGGCTCGCCGGCCAATTCGCGTTTCTTGACCATGGCGACATTTTCCGCGAACGAGAACAGCAGATGGTAATTGACCGCGGCGGTTTTGGGTTCGAGCAGGACGGGGAACAGACTGTGTCCGGGCAGATAGGGGAATTCCATTTTCGGGTCGAACCCGAGCAGAGCGGCGAGGGTCGGGAAGAGGTCCACATTCTGGCAAAGGGCATTGGTCTGAGTCAGGGGCTGGATTTTGCCGGGCCAGGAGATGACCAGAGGGATGTTGGTATTCTCGTCGTAGATGAAAGGCCCTTTGAAGGCCAGCCGGTGCGCGCCTCCAATTTCGCCGTGATCGGAGGTAAAAATGAACACGGTGTTGCCGGTCTGCGCGGCCGAGTCGAGGGTGTCCAGGACTTTGCCCAGGAGGTTGTCCATTTTGCGCATGAGGAAATAGTAGTAGTTGATGTAATTCAGCCATAGATTTTCCTTGCCCGCGGCCATGTCCTTGGGCATGGTCAGGTCCCGGTATTCCGCATGGCAGCGCGGCTTGCCGGTCAGGTCGTCAGTGAAATTTGCGGGCAGGCTGGTGATCTCGTCGTCAATAAACACCTCCGGGATATGGAGCGTGTTATACCCGCAGATGTCGTGGGGATTGATCAGGGACACGACCAGGAACCAGGGTTGGTTATGGTTATTCGGGTCCAATAGCCAGTCGCAGGCCGCGGCCGCACAGCCGGGGTCGGTCGTCAGGCCCGGGCCGGCGGTGTCCGTGGAATGGTATTCAAAGCCATAAGCTTCCAGGCCCCCCTGCTTTTTCATCTGCTTTTTACGGCTCAGGTGCCATTTCCCGAAATAATGGGTCTGGTACCCGGCCTTGCGGAACAGTTGCCCCAGCATGGGAATTTGCGGGTTCAGGTCTTCCTGAAACTCCGGCAGCACATTCTCGATGACCCCGTTCTGGGCCGAGTGCAACCCGGTGAACAGGCAGGCCCGGCTGGGAGAGCAGGGCACCGCGCTGGCGAAATGCCGGGTGAATTCCAGGCCGCGCTCCTTGAGCCGGGAAAAATTGGGCAGCTCCGCGGTGGCCGGGAACCAGCGCGGCTGGCGCATCTGGTCGCACATGAACAGAATGAAATTGGGCTTGGTGGCAGCCTCCTGGCCGAACAGCCGGCGGCCCCCCAGCGAGAGCGCGGCGCCCGCGGCCGCGGAGCTTTTAAGAAAATCTCTCCGGTTGACCACTATTTCTTTTCTTCCTTTTTGCCCATGGTCTCGGTCAGCCGGGGATGGGTCTTCGAGTATTCGTCCCAGAAGGCGCAGCGGTCCGCGACCTGAGCGCTCTCGGTCCGGACCTGCGTGTCCAGCACCTGCACCTGCTGCGAGTCCAAATCAAACTTGGGCCAGGGCGGCAGGCCCGGCCCGTTGGGGTCGCCGGTCTTGGCGAAGTTGATCCAGTAGCCTTGCACGATCGGGACCAGCGGCTCCGCGATTTTTTTCTGCTGAGGGCCATAGAGGATGCTCATGGGCGACCGGTCCAGGCTGTTAAACACAAACGGGATTTCCATCGAGTGCGCCGCGCCGATGCTTTTGCCCAGACGCATCTGGTCGAAATCGAACCGGTAGTAATAGACTTCCTTCTGGTATTTGGCCGTGGCCGCAAGCCCCAGATAGGTCGGGCATCCGAGCGCCGCGTCGGTCGCGATCTGAGCGAAGGCGTTGCCCGGCTGGTTATCGTAAGCGCTCAGCGGATAAAGCGCGGTCAGCTTTTTGATCTCCGCGTCGGTGACCTCGAAGAATTTCATCTTCTCCGCGTATTGCTCGGGCGGGGCTTTTCTCGAGTCCTTTTCCAGCAGTAAGAGGACTTTCACCTCGTCATGGTTGCTCCCGGCGATGAAGGGGACCCAGTTATAGTTGCCCGAGCGGATCAGGTTGAGCGGGGTGTCGCTGAGCAGATAACCGTCTTGGTGATTGATCAGGTTGAAGCCGGTGGTGATGCCGCCGGTGGTCGCGTCCAGAATTTTTTTCGCGGGCAGTTTTCTCAGGCAGGCCAGGTCATCGTTCTTGCAGCCGACCTGGTCCACAATCGTTTGTCCCTTCTTATAGCCGTTCTCCATAGGCTCGGCCTGCTCGCACCCGCCGCTTTCGAGGATGGCCTTGCTGAAAGCGCCCTTGGCCAGGGGCGTGGCCAGCATGGTGCAAATGCTCCAGCCGCCCGCGCTCTCTCCGAAGATGGTAACATTATTCGGGTCGCCCCCGAAATGAGCGATGTTTTTCTGGACCCATTTCAAGGCCGCCACCTGATCGAGCGAGCCGTAATTCCCCGCGCTCTGGTTCGGGTCTTCCTTCCGGAGCGCGGCCAAGGTCAAAAAGCCGAAGGCGTTCAAGCGGTAGTTGATCGTGACCACCACCAGGCCGCCGGTCTCGGCCATCCGGTCTCCGAAATACATCTTGGTGTTGCCGGTGCCGCCTGCATACCCGCCGCCGTGGATCCAGACCATAACCGGCAGCCGCCGGTTGTCCCGGGTTTTGGGACTCCAGATATTCAGATACAGACAGTCCTCGCTCATCTTCTTCGAGGGGTCCGCATTCACATATTCCATCTCGCCCTTCTGCATGCAGCGCGCGCCCCATTTGCTCCCGTCCCGCGTGCCCTCCCATTTGGGCGCCGGCTGCGGCGCTTTCCATCTCAAGTCCCCGACCGGGGCGGCCGCGTAAGGGATGCCGCGCCAGACGCAGGTCTCGGTTCCGGTTTCCGCCAGTCCCTTGATCAGGCCGGATTCGGTCGTTACCGGGGTTGCGCACAACTCTTCCGCCTTGACGGCCGCGGCCGAAAACCATAGTCCGGCCAGCAGGCAAAGAAAAACGATTCCGCTTCTTTTCATGACATCCTCCCTTTTTAGAATCCCGGCAGCATGATTCGGTCGTTATTTTTCCAGAAGTCGCACTGCTGCTGGTTTGGCACGGCTTCGGGCCGAGTTTTAATATCTAATACCTGAACCTGCGGACGAGCAAGTGTGAACACCGGCCACGCCGGGATGCCCGCTCCGTTGGGGTCGCCGGTCCGGGCGAAATTCACCCAGTAAGACATCATTATGCGCGAGAGTTCATCCATTTCCTTTTGCCGGCTCCCCTTGAGCACCATGCTCAGGGGCTTGCGGTCCATGTTGCCGAAGATGAACGGCATCTCCAGGGAATGGAACGCGCCCACCCATTTTCCGCCCATGATGTCGTGATACTCGAACCGGTAGAGAAAGACCTTTTTCTGGAATTGAGCGACTTCCTCCGCGCCCAGCAGCCCGGCGCAGGGCATGCCCGATTCGGTGCCGATCCGGGCAAAGGCATTGATCGGTTTGTTGTCGTATTGCGAAAGCGGATAGAGCTTTGCGATGGCGGCAGCCTCCGCCTCCGTGGTTTTGAAATACTTGACCATGGTTTCCTGGTATTGGTCCGGCTTGACCTTGCGGAGTTTGGAGTCGAGTTTGATTACGATGTCGGCCTCGTTGAGGTTGGACCCGGCCATAAAGGGCACATTATTGAACTTGCCGCTCCTGACCATCTCCACCGGCTGCGCCCCGAGCAAATACCCGTCAAGGTGCGGGGAGTAAAGGTTGCTCATGTTGGCGGGCACGGCCTTGAGCGCCTGCTTGGCCGGGAGCTGGCGCAGGCAGGCAAGGTCGTCGGCTCGGCAGCCGGTCTGCTCAAGCGCCGCGGGCATTTCCTGGAAAGCGTCTTCGGCCTTGGGCAGGCCGGCGATGCCGCCGCTCTCCATGATCGCCTTGGAGAACAGGCCCTGGGCCAGCGGGGTGGCGAGCAAAATGTAAATGCTGCCCCCGCCCGCGGACTCGCCGAAAATGGTGACATTGCCGGGGTCGCCGCCAAAAGCGGAGATGTTGTCGCGCACCCATTTGAGCGCGGCAATCTGATCGAGCATTCCGTAGTTGCCGGCGCCGTGGTTTTGGTCTTCGGCCGAGAGCGCGGCCAGGGCGAGGAACCCGAAAATATTGAGGCGGTAATTGATGGTGACCACCACCACCTCGCCCCTCGCGGCCATGCGGTCGCCGAAATACATCTCGGTGTTGCCGGTCCCGCCGAAGTAGCCCCCGCCGTGGACCCAAAACATAACAGGGAACTTGCCCGGCTTGTTCGGCCGCCAAATATTCAAATACAGACAGTCCTCCGACATCTTCCCGCTCGGGTCCGCGTTCACCAGTTCCATGATCCCGTTCTGCATGCAGCGCGGTCCCCACTTGACCGACTCGCGCACGCCCGGCCACGGAGTTGCCGGCTGCGGCGCTTTCCAGCGCAAGTCGCCCACCGGCGGGGCCGCGTAAGGGATGCCGCGCCAGACACAGCTTTTTCCATCTTTCTCCGCCTCGCCCCGGAGCTGGCCGGTTGCGGTCTTGACCGGCGCCGCGCAAAGGTCTTCGGCCCGGGCCGAGCCGGAAACCGCCAGCCCGGCCATCACCAACATCGCGATTAACAGTTTTTTCATCTTTACTTCCTTTTGGGCTTGCTCGCCAGGGTTTCGAAAATCGGCGTATGGGTCTTGGAGTATCCGTCCCAGACCGCGCAGCGTTGCAAGGCATCGGAAGCCTCGGTCTTGACGGTGGTATCCAATATCTGCCTTGCTTGGTTATCAAGACTATATTTGGGCCACTCTAGCAGCCCCGGTCCGTTCGGATTTCCGGTCTTGGCGAAATTGGTCCAGTAGCCTTGCATGGTTTTGGAAAGCGCTTTGGCCGGGCCGAGATTTTTCTCGTTGTAAAAAACGGTGTTGGGGCTTTGCTCGAAGGAGTTGAAGACAAAGGGCAGTTCGGAGGAATGGAAGGCCTTGAGATATTTCCCATAGTTCATGCCGCGATAATCAAAGCGGTAGTAGTAGGCGGTCATGCCCTGTTCGGCCGCGGACTCGAGCCCGAAGAAAGTGGGGCAGGCCAGGGCCAAGTCGGTGAGCATATAGCCAAAGGCTTGGCCGGGCTTGTTGTTGTATTTCTCGAGCGGATAGGTTTCCATCGCCTTTTTGGCTTCAGCCTCCGAGAGCCCAAGGTTCCTTTCCAGCCGGCTCTGATACTGGGAGGGCAGGGCCTTGCTCAGCCCGGGCCGGAGGAACAGGATCATGTTCACTTCTTCCTTCGTGCTGCCGGCCATGAGCGGCACATGGTTGAACTTGCCCGCGCGCATCATGGCCAGGGCGCTGTCCGTGAGCAAATATCCGTCAGCGTGGTCCAAAAATGGAAAACCGACCTTGAGCACATCGCCCGCGCCGCCGGTCACCAGCTTTTCCGCCGGCGCTTTCCGCAGGCAGGCCAGGTCGTCCAGTTTGCATCCGGCCTTTTGCGCGATCTCCTTGCCCTTTTCATAACCGCGCTCGAGGCTCTCGCTCGCCTCGCACCCGCCGCTTTCCATGATGGCTTTCGAGAACATGCCCCGGTTGAGCGGGGTCGCCAGCATGGTGCAGACGCTCCACCCGCCCGCGGACTCGCCGAAGATGGTGACATTGTCCGGGTCGCCGCCGAAGTTGGCGATGTTGTCGTGGACCCATTTCAAAGCCGCGACCTGGTCGAGCGAGCCGTAGTTGCCGGTGCTTTGGTTGGGGTCCTCGCTCCGGAGCGCGGGGCTAGCGAAAAATCCGAAAACATTCAGCCGGTAGTTGATGGTGACCACAACCACTTGCCCGAACTCGCTCAGTTTTCCGCTTGGATATTTCCCGCTCCCCATTGTATAACCCCCGCCGTGGATCCAGACCATCACCGGGAGCGGCCGCAGGCTGTCCTGGGTTTTTGGCCGCCAGATATTGAGGTAGAGGCAGTCTTCGGAATAGCCCTTGTTGCCTTTTTTGGGTTCGGTGATGAACGAACTCTCTTTTTGCATGCAGGCATACTCCCAGGCGGACGCGTCCCTCACCCCCTCCCAGGCCTGGGCCGGCTGGGGCGCTTTCCAGCGCAAGTCGCCCACGGGCGGCGCGGCATAGGGGATCCCGAGCCAGGCGCAGGTGTCGCTGTCATCGCTGTTCAGGCCCTTGACCAAGCCGGTTGCAGTTTTCACCGGGGTGGAGCAAAGGTCCTGACCGAGGACCGCGTTTGAGAAGAACAGGAACATCAGAACGACCAAGCCAAAGGATATTTTACGCAACTTCGTAGGCCTCCTTTTCAAGATGGGTTGTATTTTACCTGAACGCGGGGGTCTTGAAAAGCGCCTATAAAGATATTTGGAAAAAACATAGGCTCCTCAAGAGAATTTGTGGGCGAATTTAGGCATGGGGAGGTCGCCCATGCAGAGGAGCAGGACGGTGCGGAACCAGGCCGCGTTTTTGAAGCCATGGCTGCGATGACTGATGGCCTTCGCCACATTATTCATCGCCCCACCGCTCCATTGTTGATCCTGCAATCATGCCCGGCTCAAATATGTCTTTATTTTTTGTTCATGATGACTTTGCGGTGAGATCAAGGTTAGAGGTTCCGAGTTTCGGGTTCCGCGTTAAAAACCCCAAGCATTGTTAAATTCTCTGTGCCCGCTGTGTTATCTGTGGATGAATTGAATTGATTCTGCTCAGGGCAAGGGCAGGAAGCGGTTGGCCCATCCGAGCGGGATTTCCATGCGGAACTCGTGCTTGCCGTCGTGGGTGTCGTGGATGACTTTGTCGGTGGCGTTGTCAATCTGGTAGGCCTTTTTGACGAACTCGAAGGCCGTGACCGCGGACTTGATGGGGAAGATCGGGTCGCCGAAGCCGTTCTGGACCACGAGGCCGCGCGGGGCAATCAGGGCGAAGACATCGTAATAATCGAGCACGCCTTCCATTTTGTCCAGGTATTGGCAGCGGCAATGGATCAGTTCCTTGTGCCACATGCGCTCGTGCAGGATCAGCGAGCCCGAGGCGATGGTCAGCTTGATGCGCGGGTCAAGCGCGCCCGCATACATGGCGGTCACGCCGCCGTTGCTCAAACCGGCGATGCCGATTTTGTCCGGGTCCACTCCGGGCTGGGTGAGCATGAAATCCAGGCCGCGCTCGACCATCCAGACCCGCTGGCCCATGAACGGGAATTTGACATCCTTCGGGAACGGTCCCCAACTGATCCGGCTGGGCAGGCCCTCGAGCGTCTCATGGCCGATGTCTGGCGCGAACACGATGTAGCCCTTCTGGGCAAAGCGCTCGCCGAAATAGTAAATGGTTTTGGGGTCAAAGGTCTGGTAGCCGGTCCCGCTGTGGCCGTGGCAGACGATCATGAGCGGGAGCTTTGCATCAGCGGGCTTGAGCGGCCGCGCGATCCAGCCGGAAGTGACATGGCCAGGCCGGTCATTGAAGCTCACCTCCGTGAGCGTGTATCCCTCGCGGGTTTCCTGCTTGCCGAACTTCGCCTCGAACGGGACCGCCGCAGGCGGTTTTCCGTTAAAGAGTATCTCCGATAATAGAACTCGCGTGTCCGCCTGCCACTGCGCGAATTGCTCGGGCGAGGCATTGGGGTCGAAGGATTTTTGGGCGGCAAGGAGCGGGGAACCATTAATAATTATTATCACCGCAGAGGCGCAGAGG
>CAIUDS010000442.1 GCA_903897985.1 uncultured delta proteobacterium | reverse complement strand
GGCTACAATTACATTGTCATCCAGGACGCGGCCAAGCCGATCCTCGACGAACTCTCGATCCGGACCGAGCTATACGCGCCCGGCTATTACACCGCGAACTCGCTTGAGACCATGTCCACCCTGATCTTGAAAGCGCTGAAAGCCAGCGTTTCGATTTACAACCTGATCGCCTTTCAGGATGTGATGTTGAGTTCGGATAATAAGGTCTGCGGAGTGGTCATCAACTGGCAGCCCATCGAAGTGGGCAAGTACCATGTGGACCCGGTCTCGGTGGGGGCGAAATATGTGATTGACGCCACCGGCCACGAGATGATGGTCATCAACAAGGTCATCACCAAATGCGGCCTGAAACTGGCCACGCCCTCCGGCAAAATCGAGGGGGAACGCTCCATGAACGCGGAGCTGGGTGAGACTGTGATCATGGACAACACCTTCGAGATCGCGCCCGGCCTGTTCGTGGTCGGCATGGCCGCCAACGCGGTGATGGGTTCGCACCGGATGGGGCCTATCTTCGGAGGCATGCTCCTCTCCGGCCGCAAGGCCGCCAAGGACCTCCAGGCCAAACTCCGCAAGTAGGGGCGACCGGCGGGTCGCCTATCCTTTGTGGCGCGGGCGTCCCGCCTGCGACGGCGCGGGTATCAAATTATAATAAGAGAGATGACCCGGAAGCAGAGAGTTGTGGTGGGATTGAGCGGCGGGGTGGACTCGTCGGTGGCCGCCGGTCTGCTTCAGGCCCAGGGCTTCGAGGTGATCGGGGCAATGATGAAGATCTGGGACGGTCGGCCGCTGCCCGCGGAAAAGTCCGGACATTCCTGCTACGGCCCGGGCGAGACCGAGGACATCAAGGACGCGCAAAAGGTCGCGGATGCCTTAGGCATCCCCCTCCAGGTCGTTGACCTTTCCGCTGATTACAATGCCGAGGTGCTCGAGCCGTTCTGCAAGCAATATCTCTGCGGCAGGACCCCGAACCCCTGCGTGATCTGCAACCATAAAATGAAGTTCGGACGGCTGGTCTCGAAAATTCGGGCCTCCGGGATCGAGTTCGACTATTTCGCCACCGGCCATTACGCGCGGGGCGGCCACGACGAAACGAGCAAAAGATTCCTGCTCCGCAAAGCCGCGGACGAAAAAAAAGACCAGTCCTATTTCCTCTATCACCTGTCGCAGGACCAGCTCAAAATGACCTTGTTCCCGCTCGGGGATATGACCAAAGAGGAAGTGCGAAAACTGGCGCGGGAATACCGATTGGAGGTTGCGCTCAAAAAGGAGAGCCAGGATTTCATCGCGGGGAATGATTACTCGGTGCTATTCAAGGAAGGCCGCGAGCCCGGGCCGATTTTGGACGAGGCGGGAAGGGAACTGGGCAGACACCAGGGAATTATTTTTTACACCATCGGCCAGCGCAAGGGCTTACGCGTTTCCTCCAGCGATCCCCTGTATGTGCTCGCGATTGAGCCGGAGAAAAACGCCGTGATCGTGGGGCCGGAGGAAAGGCTTTACGCGGACGAACTGATCGTGTGCGATCTCAACTGGGTTTCCATCGGAGAGCCCTCGGCGCCGCTCCAGGTCCAGGCCCGGATCCGGCAGAAACATAAAGAGGCCCCGGCCACGCTGGTTCCGCTCGGCAAGGAAGCGCTGGTGAATTTCGCGCAAGCCCAGATGAGCATCACCCCCGGCCAGGCGATTGTTTTTTATGACCGGGAACTGGTGTTGGGCGGCGGGACCATCAAGGAAGTGGCGAAGAAGCAGGGAGTGGTTAAGTTATAAACGATGAGCCTGGTTCATCAAATTTTATGGTCTTTTGCGGCCGCGGTCTGGGGCCTGTTGATGGAGATGAGTCCGTATCTCCTGCTCGGGTTCTTGATGGCCGGGATGCTCCATGCCTTCATCCCTTCGAGCCTGATCGCCCGCTACATGGGCGGCGAATCCATCTGGTCGGTCATCCGCGGGGCATTGGTGGGGGTGCCGCTTCCCCTTTGTTCCTGCGGCGTGCTCCCGGTCGCCGCGTCCGCGCGCCAGGCCGGCGCCGGCAAAGGCCCCACTTTGGCATTCCTGATTTCAACCCCGGTCACCGGCATTGACTCCATCCTCGCAACCGCGGGCGTGCTCGGCATCGTCTTCACCATCGCCCGCGTCATCGCCTCGTTCGTGATGGGCATTGCTGCGGGCGTGGCCTCGATTTTCTTCCCCGGCCCGGCCGCGCCGCCGCTCCCGGCCGGTGATTGCGCCTGCGATAGTTGCGAGCGGCCGGAGGGAGGCGCAGGAGGCGCGGCCTCTCCAGGGGGCGGCAAGCTCAAACGCGCGTTGCTCTACGGTTTCTCGGAGCTGCCCGAGACCCTGGTCAACTCGATGGCGGTGGGTCTTTTGGTGGGCGGCGTGATCGCGGCGCTGGTGCCCGAACGCGCCATTACCGGATACGCGGGAAGCTCGGTGGTCAATATCCTGATCGCGGTCCTGATCGGCATCCCCCTCTATGTCTGCGCCACCGGCTCCATCCCCATCGCCGCGGCCATGATGATGAAAGGCTTCTCCCCAGGAGCCGCACTCGCGTTCCTCATCGCCGGACCCGCGACCAATGCCATCGCCATCGCCACCGTCCGCAAAATCCTCGGGACCAGGCACCTGGTCATCTATCTCATAACCATTTTCGTCGGCGCCATAGCTTTCGCGTTCCTGTTCGACCTCATCCCCTTTTCCTTCGCCATGAGCGCCGCCATGCACAACCATCAGATGGCCCACCATTCTATTTTCTATCATGTCAGCGCATACCTGCTGATTTTCATCCTGGGAATGGCCAAGGTCAAAACCTGGGTCCATCAAAGAAAATTCAAGGAGGCTCAAAAAATGGCCGGAGAAAAACAAATCCTGCTCAAAGTCCCGGACATGACCTGCTCCCATTGCGAGCGCGCCATCAGCGAGAAACTCAAAACCCTGGACGCGGTCAAGGCCGTGAGCGTGGACCTGAAAAACAAGAAGGTCGCGGTCGAGACCGCGGGCGCGGTTGACCCGAAAAAAATCCTGGACACCGTCAAAGCTTTGGGGTATAGCCCGGAACTAATCGAACCGTAGCGTCAGGCCCTGTGCCTGACCGGTTAGTCACCCACAGGGGGTGACGCTACAAGCAGCCAATTGGTTTGGAATGGCTTTCCTGAAAAATTTATATAGCCATTGCAGGGAATCGGCTAGTTTTTTTAGGGCCTGATGAAAAAGATTGACTATTTTGGGGAAAAGCTGTAAAATTTTTGCAAGGTCAAAATCCCTCAGATAAGGGAAAAAGCAGAGGAATCGGTTTGCTCCTGACTGTGAAAAGACCGCGGATTTATGGAAGATGAGATGATTAAAAATATGATAGAAGAAGAGAAATTAATGAT
>CAIUDS010000441.1 GCA_903897985.1 uncultured delta proteobacterium | reverse complement strand
TTGGTTCGGTGGTGGTGGCCGGGGAACGATGTGGAGGAAGGCGAACTGCGGCGGGAAGTGGACCTGCTGGCGGACAACGGGTTCGGGGGCGCGGAGGTCCAGGCATTCCGTGCTGGGCTCCCGAAGATGAGCAAAGAGTAGCAGGCGCGCCTGCACGCCGTTGACAGCGAAGGTTATTTCAAGAATGTGGCCGCGGCCCCGCCGGCATCGTCAAAGATTTGACAATCGGCCCGGAATGATCTTAACTTAAAGGATAATGCAAGTAATAGAAATATTGCGGGAAATAGACCTTTTCCGGCACCTGAACAACACGGAGATGATCAAGATGAGCCGGATCTGCCAGAAGGTTGCGGTCAAGGCGGGGAAGGTGATCTTCAAGGCCGGCGACCCGGGCGACGCCCTTTATTGCCTGCACAAGGGCCGGGTTGAGGTGATAAAACCGGGGGACAAGGACGAGCCGGAAGAGGTCGTGTATGAGTTGGGGGAGAACGAGATTTTCGGGGAGATGGCGATGTTCGAGGACATGCCGAGGAGCGCGACCATCCGGGCGAAAACGGATTGCAGCCTGATCCGGATCCCGCGCGACTATTTCGAGAAGATGATAGGGGGGGACAAGGAAATCGCCTTGAAGATTTATCAAGCGCTCAACCTGATCCTGACGCACCGGCTGCGCGACACCACCGAGCGGCTGGCGATCGCCAACCGGATCATCCGGGCGAGCAGCCGGTGACCGGTCTCGGGAGGACTAGATGGGGAGACTGATCGGAATAGATTTCGGAACCACCAACTGTTCGATGGCTTACCTGGACCAGGGGAAGCCCAAGGTGATCCTGGACAAGGACCGCTATAAGCTGGTCCCGAGCGTGGTGTATTATTACAAGAAGAACGAGGAAGTCCGGTTGATGGTGGGGCGGGCGGCCCGGAGCAAGTTCGTGGAAAACCCGTTCTGCACCATCCATTCGATCAAGCGTTTCATCGGCAAGAGCTTCGAGATGGAGGAAGTGCAACAGGCGCAGGAAAGATATTTTTATATTATCGAGAAGGACGAGAAAGCGGTCAGCCACCAGCAGAATATCATGATCAAGATCCACGAGTATGACCTGGCCATTACGCCGGTGGAGATTGCGACTTATGTTTTCAAGTATCTGAAGCAGGTTGCGGAGAGCTTTTTGTCGGAGCCGGTTGACGAGGTTGTGATCACCATGCCCACCACCTTCCAGACCCGCTATGCCGCGGCGATCCGGCAGGTGGCGGAGAATGTCGGGTTCAATGTGGTGGGGATGCTGACCGAGACCAAGGCCACCGCCTTTGCCTTTGGATATGCCAACCGCGAGGATCAAACCATTGCCGGGGATCATACCATCGCGGTCTATGACCTGGGCGGCGGGACCTTCGACTTCTCCATTTTCCGGCGCGTGCCGGGCGGGTACGAGGAAATCGCGACCCTGGGCGAGAGTTGGCTGGGCGGCGATGATTTCGACTACACCATCATGAACTACCTGATCCGCGAGTTCAAAAACTCGACCCGGAACAAGCGATTCGCCGACGGCAAGGTCTACAAGGACGGCATTACCATCACCAATAAGGACATCCTGCGGGCGATCCGGACCGAGGCCGAAAAGGCCAAGATGGCCCTGAGCGAGACCGAAACCACCCTGATCCATGTCTCGAAGGTGATTCCGGAAATTGACCCGGCCGTGGACCTGAACCTCAAGCTCAGCCGGGATGTGCTTGAATATGTGGTTTCCGACCTGATCGAAAAAACCCTCACCATTGCGCTGGACGCCCTGGAAAACGGACACACCCTGAACCCCAAACTCAAGCTCGACGCCCTGCTCCTGGTCGGCGGCCAGAGCCGCATGCCCCGCATCAAGCAGCGGCTCCGCGACACCTTCGGCGACCTCATCTTCGACCAGATTCTTCCGGAGGAAGCCGTGGCCATGGGCGCGGCCATCTACGGCAATGTCTTGAAAGTGGTTCAAAAGCGGAAAACCCAAGAATCCCCGGCGTAAATGGACAAACCGGAAAGACCAGACAAAAAGGACCAGGATAAGCTCACCCTCAACGAAGAGGTCCTGGAAAAAATTGAGCATGATATTGACACCCTCCGGATCCAGTTCGAGCAGTATTTCATGGGGTCCCGCAAGCGCATGCCCGAGAGCGAACGCACCGCGCTCCAGTACCGGCTCCGCCGAATGGCCAATGTCCCGAGTTCCAACTACGCCCTCAAATACCAGCTCCAGCAACTGGTGGCCAAGTTCAACTCCTACAACCAATACTGGAACCGGATCATTCTGAGAATCGAGAGCGGCGTGCTCTCCCGGGAAAAACTCAAGGCCGTGCTCGCGTCCGGCCCGACTGAAGATGACATAACCGGCAAGCAGAAGGAGGCGCCGGCCACGCCGGCCGGTAAGGAAGACCTTTCCACGGACAAACTGGACTCGGTTTACCGGCAGTTGTCCGAGGCCAAACAGCAGCAGAACCAGCAGATGAGCCTGAGCCGCGAAAAGCTGGAGCAGACCCTCAAGAAACAGATCGCGGGGCTCAAGGAAAAATACCAGGGCAAAAATCTCGAGTTCGATGTGGTGGTCGAGGCCGGCCAGGCCAAGCTCCGCGCCAAAGCCAAAAAATAGCTTCCCCTATCCGTCCGAAAAATTATTGCCGCCGGTAAAATCCCACGGACAAGTTCGCCAGGTCCGGGAACAGGCGCCCGCGGTTGAAGACGCCATGTGGGTCGAAGGCGTGCTTCAGGCGCTGCTGGATGGTTGCCAGGGGCATCGGGAGGGGTGTGAAAACGCCTGTG
>CAIUDS010000440.1 GCA_903897985.1 uncultured delta proteobacterium | reverse complement strand
TTTTTCAACAACCTGTTAAAGGCTAAAAGGATCAAGGGCTAAAAGTTCGAACCTGCTCAACCCTTCTCGGGTAATTCAAACCAGAAAGTGCTTCCCTTGTCCGGCTCGCTCTCCAGTCCGATTTTGCCGCCGTGGGCCTCCACCGCGAGCTTGCAGAAGGTCAAGCCCAGACCGATGGAAGGAAGGTGCTCGCGTTTTTCTATTTCCACCCGGCCGAATTTTTCGAAGATTTTGGAGTGATACTCCGGGGGGATGCCCCGGCCTTGATCCATAACCGACACCCGGACCAAACCCGGCTTGTGCTCCAGGCGAAGTTCGATCTCCTTACCCGCGGGCGAATATTTAACGGCATTTTCGAGCAGGTTCCGGATCACCCGGGCAATCACCTCGGCATCGCAGCGGCAGACCAGGGAATCCCCCGGAATTTCGCTTTTGATAACCCTTTCTTTGGCCGTGCTCCGGACCAGCTTCAAGGCGCTTTGAGCCAGTTCCCGGAGATCCGCCGCGGTTTTGTTCAAGGGCATCTGGTTGGCCTCCAGCCGGCTCACATCCAGCATGGCCGCGATCATGTCGCTGAGTTTAAGGGAGGAGCTATTGGCGTCCTTTAGCGCCTCCAGGTCATCGGCGCCGAGCCGGTCATTTTTCAGGTTGTGCAGCACAAAATCCAGGTTGACGCAAATTCCGCTCAGGGGCGAGCGCAGGTCATGGACAATCATATGGGTTAGGTTGTCCCGGAGTTGTTCCAATTCCTGGAGCCGGCGCAGGCTGTCTTCCAGTTGACGATTGCGCTGTTCGAGTTCCGTCTGCAAAGCCCGGATGGTCAGGTGGGCCTTGACCCGAGCCATGACCTCCTCGAACTGGAAGGGCTTGGTCATATAATCCACCCCGCCGACTGAGAAGGCCTTGACCTTGTCCATGGTTTCATTGAGGGCGCTCAGGAAGATGACCGGAATTTCCTTCAAGACCGCGTCGGCCTTGAGCTGCCGGCACACTTCGTAGCCATCCATCTCCGGCATCTTGATGTCGAGCAGGATCAGGTCGGGCGGCTCGTTTTCCGCGGCCGCGAGCGCCAGTTTCCCGCTGGGCACCGGCCGGACTTTGTAGCCATGTTCCTTGAGCATGCCGGTCAATAACTGCAAATTCGCGGGAGTGTCGTCCACCACCATAATGCCGGACGCGCGGTCCAGATTTTTTGAGGGTTTGGTCATGATCTCCTCTCCTTGGGCAATAAGTCCAGAAGCTTTTGATATTCAAACTGCTCGGCGAGCTTCCGCAGTTGCCGCGCCGCATGCGCATCCGTGGCCTCAACCTTGGCGATCAATTCCAGCATCCGGTCCAGGTCCGCGACGATGGTGGCCTTGCGCAGCCGGCGCAAGAGTTCCGCGGGCAGCGTGGACACGAATTCGGGAGTCAACTGGAAGATTTCGTCCGCCTCGGCCGCGGCGGACTCGGGCGCTTCCAACTCCTCATATTCGTATTCCACCCCCAGCAGCGACCCGATCTTCCCGTAGATTTCCGCGTCCCGGAACGGCTTGGCGATGAACTCGTCCGCGCCCGCGGCCAGCACTTCCTTCCGGTTCTCCTCGAACGCGCTGGCGGACACCCCGATAATCTTCACGGACTTGCCTTCATCCAAAGCCCGGATCCTGCGGATGGCCTCATAGCCGTCCATCACCGGCATGCGCATGTCCATCAGGATCAAATGCGGATGCCAGGCCTTGAAATCCCGCAGGGCTTGCTCGCCGTTGGCCACCATATGGACCGAGAATCCGGCCAGACCCAGCAACTGCGAAAGCAGTTCCCGGTTATCCTTCTTGTCATCCGCGGCCAGAATCCGAAACGGGGGTTGTCCGGGCTTGATCCTCAAGACCCGGGGCAAGGAG
>CAIUDS010000439.1 GCA_903897985.1 uncultured delta proteobacterium | reverse complement strand
GAGTTGTTCCAGATGTATGAGGAAAAGCGGGTCCAGCTCGATCCTTATACCGTGGTCAGCGCGGACCTTAAATATCAGCTTCAGAACAACCTCGCGCTCAACCTGCGCGCGATCAATATTTTCGACGAGCAGTATTATGATGTCTACGGCTACGGGACCATGCCCCAAACTTTTTACGCGGGTGTGAGCTATAACCTCGAGGGTCAGGCGGCTAAACAATGAGAAAAGGCATGAGCATATTGCTTTTGGGCGGAGCGCGAAGCGGCAAGAGCCGCTTCGCGCTCTCGCTGGCCCAAGGCTTCGAGAAGAAGACCCTGGTGGCCACGCTCGAGGGCAAGGACGCGGAGATGGCGCGCCGGATCCGAAAGCACCGAAAGGAACGCGGCCCGGATTGGGGCTTGATCGAGGAACCGCTCGAGCTGGTCCGGGCGCTCGGCCGGGCGCAGTCGTCCGCGGAACTGGTGATGGTTGATTGCATCACGCTTTGGGTGTCCAACCTCATGCTCGCCGGCCGGAGCGAAAAACAAATCCGCTCGGAAGCGAAAAAACTCTGCGGGATCCTGAAAAAACCGCGGCCGCGGATCATCGTGATCAGCAACGAGGTCGGATCCGGGATCGTGCCGGACAATGAGCTTTCGCGCGACTACCGCGACCGCCTGGGCGAGGTCAACCAGATGCTGGCGGCCGCGGCGGACGAGGTTTATCTGATGGTTGCCGGAATTCCCGTCCGGATCAAAGGGGGAACGGAATGAGTTTGTATCACAACACTTTGCAGGGCATCAAGGGCCTGGACCGGAGTGCGATGAAGCAGGCGGCCGCGCATCAGGACCGGCTGACCAAGCCGCAAGGAAGCCTGGGCCGGTTGGAGGAACTCGCCATCCAGATCGCGGGGATCCGGGGTGATCCGCATCCAAAGCTGAAGCGCAAGCGGGTGGTGGTTTTCGCCGGGGACCACGGGGTGGTGGACGAGGGCGTGAGCGCGTATCCCAAGGATGTGACAGCGCAGATGGTTTTAAATTTTTTGTCCGGAGGCGCGGGCATCAATGCCATTGCCGGGTGCATGGGAGCGGAGGTGGAAGTGGTTGATGTGGGCGTGGATTTTGAATTTCCCGAGCTGACGGGACTGGTGGCTGAGAAAATCCGCCGGGGCAGCCGGAACCTTGCCCAAGGCCCGGCGATGACCAGGGAAGAAACCATCGCGGCGCTCGAGGTTGGAATCGAGCGGGCGGATCATGCGCGCAAAAATGGGGTCGAACTGATTGCCGGGGGAGACATGGGGATCGGGAACACCACGCCGGCGACCGCGCTGTTCTGCGCTTACCTTGGCCTGCCGCCGCTCAAGGTGGCCGGACCGGGGACCGGGCTAAAGCCGGAACAGGTCCGGCGCAAGGCCCGTGTGATCGCGAAAGCGATCCGCGTGAACCAAGCCGCGCTCTCGGACCCGCTGGAAACGCTGGCGGCCCTGGGCGGTTTCGAGATCGCGGGCTTGGCCGGGCTTTATCTGGGCGCGGCCAAAAACCGGATGGTGGCATTGGTTGACGGGTTTATTGCAACGGCCGCGGCGCTCAGCGCGATTAAGTTGTGCCCGCTCCTCAAGGATCATCTGATCTTCAGCCACCTCTCGGAGGAGCCGGGCCATACTTTGGTTTTGAAAAAAATGGGGGCCCGGCCGCTGCTCTCGCTGGATTTGCGCCTGGGCGAGGGAACCGGCGCCTGCCTGGCCATGGCGCTCATTGACGCCGCGCTCGCCTGCCATAACCAAATGGCAACCTTCGCATCCGCGGGGGTTTCGGAGAAATCATGAGAGCCATCCGCGCCGCGTTCTCTTTCCTCACCATCCTCCCCCTCGGCCGGCCCGAACTCGAGCCGGAAAAACTCGCCGGCGCCAGCGCCTGGTTCCCGCTGGTCGGAGCCCTGCTGGGAGGGATTTATTTCGGGATGGCAAAGCTTCTGGCGGGGCGGTGCCCGGAGTTGTTGATCGCTTTTTTGATTTTGCTCGACATGGTGATCATCACCGGCGGCCTGCACCTGGACGGGCTCGCGGACTGGGCCGACGGTTTGGGCGGAAAGGATCGGGGAGACCGGCTTCGGATCATGAAAGACCCGGCGCGGGGAAGTTTCGGGATCATCGCCATTGCGCTGGTCCTGCTCGGAAAAACGATTTCACTGGGGGCGCTCCTCACCGCGAAAAATTTCTGGCCGATTTTTCTCGCGCCCATCCTGGCGAGGTTCAGCCTGACCCTTTTGATTTCAATCATGCCTTACGCCCGGGCGAGCGGCACCGGCGAAGCCTTTGCCCGCTACAAGCGGAAATGGCATTTGCTCGTCGCGGGCATCATTACGCTGGCGCCGCTGATTTTTCTCAACCTTCAAGTGCTCTGGATCAGTCTGGCCGCGGTCCTGACCGTCGGCCTGATCTTTTGGCGGCTCGGGATGCGCCTGCTCGCCGGCTTCACCGGCGATCTGCTCGGGGCCTGCGCCGAGGCCTGCGAGCTTGCGGTTTTATTGATCGCCGCGTTGGTCGGACAAGCCTATTTCTTTAACAAGCTCTGGTAAAGTTTCAAATATTCCTTGGCGCTCGCCTTCCACGAGAAATCCTTTTTCATCCCGTTCTTAACCAGTTTTTCCCAGAGACTCTTGTCGCGATAGACTTCGAGCGCCTGTTTAAGGGTGTTCAGCATCTCTTCCTTCGCCGCAACATTGAACTTGAAACCCGTTCCGGTCCCGGCCGCCGGATTAAAATTATCCACCGTGTCATCCAAACCGCCCGTGGCCCGCACCACCGGCACGGTCCCGTATTTCAGGCTGATCAACTGGTTCAGGCCGCATGGCTCGTACCGGCTGGGCATGAGGAACAGGTCCGCGCCGGCCTCGATCCGGTGCGCGAGTGCGTCATTGAATTCGATGCGAAAACAGGCTTTGCCTTTGTAACTGTCCGCCAGGCTTTTAAACAGGATATGAAACTT
>CAIUDS010000438.1 GCA_903897985.1 uncultured delta proteobacterium | reverse complement strand
TCCAACAGGTCCTTGGCCACCCCGAACGCGGTCACATGGCATTTCACGCACTTGTCGCCGGTCTGAGGATCCGCCACGCCGGCCTTGGCGCCCAGTTCCTTGGCCTTGGCCCCGGCCAGGTTGGCCCAGGCCGAGGAATGTTTGGACGACGCCCATTTCCCATACTGGTTGCCGATCTTTTCCGAACTGTGGCAGCTCTTGCATTTGTTGACCCCCATATACTTGCTGGTCTGAGCCTGCGCCAACACCACCGTGGCGATGCCCAGCACGAGCAGCCCCCCGAGCGAGGTCCACAGGGCTTTCGACAGTTGCGCTTTAAATTCCTGACTCATGTTTTTCCTCCTTCCCGAATATATATGCCAAAATCTCTATATCTAAATATTAACATCTATTTTCCATTCGTCAAGCCAACTTTCTTCTTTAGACGCCCGGGCCCGCGCAAGGGTTGCCTTCCCGGCGTTTTTTTCGGCCCCCGTTTGATCTCATCATAAGCAGTCCTCCCCCATCCTCACCACCGCTGGTGACAGTAGAAGCAGCTCTGGCCGTTCCACGGGTGGCGCATGGGCTTGACCTTGCCCGGTCCGTGGCAACTGAGGCAGTCATCCAGGCGGGCGGCCCGATGGAACGGGGTGTTGGGCTGCGGGGGCGCTTCCATATGCGCCGCCAGAACCTTATGACAGGTGAAACACCCCTCCTGCTGGAGCGGGAAATGACAGACCAGGCAATGCATGAGCCTTGGATCTCCCCAGCCGGCCCCATGGTTGCTGGGCTCGGTCTGCTGGTGGCAGCGGTCGCAATAATCGGGGCGGTGGCAGGCGGCGCAGGACTCGCGGTCAATCTCGGCCTGGACGCCGTGGCCGCGCAGGCGCCAGAAGTTGTTATGGTTCTGGGGCTTGTGGCTCTGGTGGCAGGTGGCGCAGGTGGTCTCGGTGTGGCAGAGCATGCACTTGTTCTGCATGGGCGGGACCACCTGGGCGCGCGCGACCTGGCCGTGCATTTTTTCCCAGTTGTCGCGGTGCGAGTCGGGCTTCCAGGTTTTATCAATATCGGTGTGGCAGGTCTTGCAGTCCACGCTGACCTTTTTCCGCCCGTGACATCTGATGCAATCATCCATGGCTAGCGCGAGCTTTTCCGAAACCGCTTCGCTGGTCTTGATCCCTTGATGGCAGTCTTCGCATTTCACGCCCTCGTCCAAATGGCGCTTATGCGAGAACTTCACATCCTCCGGGAGCTTGGTCACCTCGGTGAAGGTCACCTTGCCGTTCACCTCGAACGGCTTCAGGTATTTGGCGAGGTCCGCTTCTTCGCTGTGGCAGAGCGAGCAGGCCGCGATGTTGGGCATGCCCGCATGGTCGGACCCGGTGGCCTGAGTATGGCAGTCCGAGCAGTCCAGTTCGGCCTTCTCGAGATGGACCTGGTGGCTGAATTTGATCGGACGCTGCTTGTAAATGGCCAACTGGTTCCCGACCAGACAGCCCGCGGCCGAGATCAATAAGGCCACCATGAAAACCCCTAAATTCTTCATCGCTATTATTTTACGCATCGTCCCTCAACCCTTAAAAAGAATATTTTGCTTCCGCCCGCAGGACCTGGTAATCCCCCAAATCGGAGTCGTCATACTCGTAAGTGACATCCAGGCCCGGCCCCTTGGCCGGCAGGTAGCCGACCCGGCCGAAATAGGTCTGCACCCGGTCACGCTCCTGCTCGAAGTAATAGTCATACTTATACAGGTCGAAGTAAGTGCCCGCGGACAGTTCCAGGTCCTTGGTGACATGATAGGCCGCATCCGCGCCATAGGACTGGATCATGTGATCCGCGTGCTCGGTCTGCCAGAGGTCGTAGCTGACGCTGAAATCCAGGCGGTCGAACAGGCTGCTCAGATTGAGCGCCGCGTAATATTTGCTGAATTCATGGTTGAAATCGTTTTCCTGGTCATTGTGCCGAAGCCTTCTCATGTCCCAGCCCGCGTCAACGCTGACATATTTGCCCAGGCCCTTGGACACCAGCGCCCCCACCTGCCAGTAGGGATAAAAGGTGTGCAGCGCCGCGAAGAAGGGATCGAACTCAAGGGCCAGGTCCTGCTCCCGGGTCAGCAACTCGTAATAAGACCCCTGAACCAGCACATCCCAATCCGGCTGATAAAAGGTCATCCGACCCTCGGCGTCATGGCTATCGTCTTCCAGCATGCTGTAGCGGCCTTCCAGTTGAAGATACTGCGCGAGCGTTTGCCACATCTCGACCGAATAATAATCGTTGAGTTCGTTGCCGAACAGATATTCGCCTTCCGCATGGGTCCAGTCAAACCGCAAGCGGTTTCCCGGCCAGGGCCGGACCTGGGCGAAAGCCCCGTAGAGCGCATTATCCTTCTGGTCGGCCTCGTAGAGATGGACCGGCACCCCGCCATAAATACCCAATTGGGCGTTGAGCCAGGTCTTCGGGGCTTCCGCGGTCACCGCCTCCGCGCCGTCCAGATACAGCCAGACCGGCGTGTCCAGAAGCATCTGCCGGCCGATGGTGATGCTCTCCATATAGGGCGCCTTGTTAAACTGCGCGTAGGCCAGGTAGAGATTTCCGAGGAACCGGCTGTCATAGGTGTCGTTTACATCCGCGAGCGGGTAGTATTCATCGAAAGGATTTGGGTTGGTGAGGTCATAGGAAAGCCTTCCGAAAATGTATCCGGTCACCGGGTTGACCAGGGGGTCTCCCAGGTTCAGGCTCAGGTATCCGAACAGGTCCTCATCCGTGGCATCCCCGTAGGTCTCATCATCCGCATGGCTCCACCGATATTCAACCGAACCATAGCCGCTGACCGGAAACTTGGCCTGGGCGAACGCCGGGAGACTTAGTCCCAGCAGGATCGCCAATCCCGCGGCCAAGCCCCAAATCCGCATGGTCTTTCCATAGCGCCCGCCCAATTGTTCCTTCATCCTTTTCTCCATGAAAACAGATAACCTGTTAATGTTACAACATTATATACCGATGCCAAAAACCTGGCAAAAGTTGTGCGCTATAGCCGATCCGCGGTGGTATTGGTGTTGCTGATCAGCAGATACGCCATGGCCTGGTCCTTATACGGATAGGTCACCGCATTTAGGGCGTTCAGGGTCCCATAGACCGACCCGTTCAGGTTGTAGTCGTCAAGCCAGTCAATGGCATCGTAGATCATCCGTTTGGTGTAGATCCGGTTATGGACAAAGGCCCCCGCATCCGATTCGAGCGTAAGCTCGTCGAAGGCCGCGCCCATATTGGGCTTGCCATTGGCCGCCACGCCGTTGGTCCAGTTCTTGACCGCGGTCACGCACCCGCTGGCCACGGTGTTGAACCCCTGGCCGGACCGGCAAAAGCCTTTAAGGTTAAGTTGATCTTTCAGGGCGCTTATGGACGCGTTAAAATCCTCTTTCTCGGTGTTCAGGTCTTCCGGGGTCAGCGCGTGAGCGCCGCTGTGGCAGACGGCGCAGCCCTTGTTGGTGATGGCGGTGACGGTCTCGCCGTCCTTGGTAACGGGCGAGAACAGGTGCTTCTCGGAGTTGCCGTGCATATGGCAAGCCACGCACGGACCGTTGGTTCCCATCTTGGCGTTGACCGTGTTCCCGGCCGCGGGCAGACCGATTAGATCATGTTCATAATAGGCGGCATTGGTGTAATCGCGCCCGGCAAATTGATAGCCTATTTTAGTGGTCAGGACTCCTCCGGCCACCGCATGGTGGGAGGTGATCATGCTCAGGTTGGTGAAGTTACCCGTGGAATTGGCAATATCTCCCCCGCCGCCCCTGCCGGTATGACAATTCATGCAGACATTCGATCCGGAAAGATCGGGGAAGGTGACCGTGTTGCCGTCCATCGCTTTGTAAGCGCCGTAGGCTTTGGTGAACGCCGGCGGATTGCGCAGGCCGCCCTTATAGTCGGTATGGCAGGCCCAGCAGTAAAGGGCCTCATTCTGGTCGTTGGTGCTGTCGGAATCGGGCGCGAGCAGATAGCTGAAATCGTTGAGCGCCGCGTTATAAACGGTTCCGGCCTTCATGGCCTCGGCGAAGTTCTTGGCTCCGGTGGAGGTATGGCAACGCTGGCAGGCCTGCCGGGAGGACCCCTTCCAATCATAATGCGTCCAAGCCGTCCCGAGCGGGTCGCCATGGCCGGACTCCGCATATTGCTTGTTCACGGTCAGGTCCGCGCTGTGCGGGTTATGGCAACCCGCGCAGGCGTTCGGGTCGCCTTTTTTCACGAAATAGAGCGCCTGGGCGTTGGCGCCGGTATTGAGCCGGGTGTCGCCGGGCACCCCTGCGTGGTTGGCCAGAAGCATGCGGGTGGTGTCTCCGTATTTGGGATCGGCCTCGGGGTCGTGGAAACTTCCCGCGGTGGAGCCGGAAAGCGCCAGGCCGTCGGCGCCGTTGATCTGATGGCAGGCCGTGCAGGTGTTATACTGCGCAGATTGCCAGGCGCCGGCCACGGTGGAACCGTCCAGGGCCTCCAGTTGATCCTTGTTGGTCTTGTGTGGGTTGTGGCAGGTCCGGCATTGGACATTGCTGGCGTTCTTGATCTTGGCTGGCATGTTCTTGAAATATGCGTCCATGTCATCACGTCCCGCGGTGCCCGGGATCGCGTTGGCGTAGGCGCGGAAGCCCTCGTCGGTATGGCAGCGGCCGCACTCGGTCTTAACCGTGCTCGGGGTTCCGGCGACCAGCACCTTCTTGTTGATGGATTGAGCATGGGGAGACTTCAAATAATCCTCGACAATGCCGCCCCCGTTGGGATGATAAGTAAGGTGGTCCCCGGGGAAATCGCGGTTGTGGCATTTGCCGCAGACCTTGGGGCCGGGGTTGGGACGCGGAATATCGCCCATGCCATAATGCACGGCCCCGCCCCCGTGGCAGGATTCGCACCCGATCACCGGCCGCGGCACATTGCCGGTGTAATCCGGGATCAGATGCTGTCCGTCCCGCAGCGGGTCATGGCAGCTCTTGCAAGTTGAATCCGAAAAATATCCGTAATAGGGGAAACCGTCGCTGTCCAGGCCCAGGTCCAACTCGGCATGGGTGTTGTGGTCAATGGCGTCTTCGTTGCCGTGAGCGCTGCCCACCCAGTTCAGGGTTTCCGCATTATGGCACTGCGCGCAGTTGTCCATCCCGACCGTTCTGGCAGCCTGATTGCTCTTTGACCGCTGGTTTCCCGACCCGGCCGAGATCGAGACGGCCTGGTCGTTTCCATTGGCCGCGCTCATTGCGCTTCCCGATCCGGACGATCCGCTCGGAGCGCCCGTCAAGCCGCTTCCGCAGCCGGCCAACGCCATCAGCATCCCGGCCACCCCTGCCGCCAAAACCATCTGCAGAACCCTGTTTTTCGCATTGCTCTTGATCATCCTTATCCCCCTTTAAGGTTGTATCGCGGCGCGTGTTTCGTCCATGCCGCTCTTGTCAATTTTGTTAACCATATTGACTTTACCGCCGCCTTTGCCATCCTCTCACTCTATATATGTGAATTTAAGCATGAAATTCAATTTTGCCAGTAAATCTATATAATCACTATTTAAGCACATTTTGCTAACCTTGTCAAGTGACCTTCTTTAGCTTGTTTCGGGCTGATAAAACCAAGCCGCTCAATGCGCCACTGGTCGTTATATAAAGCCACGAACTTATTTATCCACGGCCACTCGCAAATCCTCCACCGTCTGGTAAACCCTGCCGTAAATAATCTGTTCCTTCAGGGTCCGGAAAAATCGTTCCACCACTCCGTTGGTCTGGGGCTGCTCCAGGAAGGCAAAGCTGGGGGCGATTCCCCAAAACTTGATCTGGTTCTGAAAATGCTCGGAGAGATACGGGCTGCCGTTGTCCATTCGCAACCTTAGTCCCCGGGCCGCATCCTCTTCTAACGAGCCAAAATGCTCCGACACGCCTAGGCTCACTGGCTCGAGCGCGGCAAAGCGGTCGCCCTTTTTGCAGACATGGCGGCCGACGCACTCGGCGTTGAAATGGTCCACCGCGGCGAACCCCCAGGACCAACCCTCCTTAACCGTGAAGACCTTGGTCCCGTCGGCGCCCCACATCAGGTCCGGCGCGGGGGTGATGATCTCGCCCTCGTGGTTGCGGGCGGTTTTTCGGGATCGGCGCGGGGAGAGCAGGTTGTTCTCTCGCATCAGTCTCAGGATTCGGTTTTTTCCAACTCTGACGCTGTCCCGGATCTTCAAGCGCGCATAGGGCTTTCGGTGGCCCTCGCCGATAAAAGGCGAACTGGCCAGGTCGGCGCGGATCAAAGTCAAGAGTTGCTCATCGCTCACGACCGGCCTGGGGCCGCGTTTGCCCGTCTTGGAGTCCGCCGCCTGCGGCCCAGGAGAGTTGGTTTCCCGCCGGTGATAGTAAGTTGCGCGGGAAAAAGCCCAGGCCGAGCAGACGCGCTCAACCCCGTAGGGCTTGCCCAGCGGAGCT
>CAIUDS010000437.1 GCA_903897985.1 uncultured delta proteobacterium | reverse complement strand
GTCGGGTTCAAAGAGATCGAGCGGCCAAAAGTGGGTTTGAGCCGGGCGGTGGTGCTGCAAAAGAGCGAATAGCGAATAGTGGATCCCTTTGCCCAGTCCTTTTTTAGTTATTTTCCGGGAGCGATCTCATAACAGCCGGGCAATAAATCCAAATACCCATATATCAAAATAATTAGATTTCTAGGGAACTTTTTTAGAACCTTTCGATTATTTTAGCATCTAAATAACAGAAGCTATGGACATTGTAGAGTTTGATGATTATATTATTTTCATGGAGCAAAAAGGAGTAGAAAAAGGGAAGTGGAAGGAGGCTTAGATGCGAAGATTATCAGCATCGATCGGGGTTATTTCATTGATTTTGCTAATGATTTCATGTGGAGATGCAGGGAGCGCAGGAAATAACGGCAACCCCTTTGAACCGGCAAATCTGTCGCAGGGTTCAAACGGGCTGGGCACAAGCAAGAATTCAGTCACCAATCCGGCCGCCGGCCCCGCCATGGATCCGGTAACCGGCGCGCTAAGTGCCGCCGCGGTCCCAGCATCGGCCCCAAATGCGCCGGCGAATTTGAGCGGCGGCAATTCCACCATTACCTCCAAGGCGACCGCGGGTCCCAAGTATGTTGTGATCGGGTTTAATGAGCAGGGTCTGAACTGGATCCAGCAGGATTATTCGGAACTGATGATCATGGCGCCGGGCAACAATTTTCACGCCCAGGTGATCAAGCGCGGCCTGGCCCCAAAGATTGTGAACACCGGGGTGGTGGTAAAATATTCGGTCCCGGGCAATACCTATTCCGTGGGCAAGACCAATTTCTGGGATTATAGCCTTAACTTGCTTGGAGTTAGTTTGGCCGCCAACAAAGGGCTCAGCAACAAGGGCCTCAGCGGCAAAATGAAGGTGACCGCTAACAAAGATTGGGCGGTCTTGGGGGTCCCGCTCACGCCCATGCTGGACACCACCGCGGAAAATCCCTGTCAGTTCGCCGCGATCACCGTCACTTTGAACGGCAAGAAGATCGGCGCGGCCAGTTCGCCGGTGATCCCGGTTTCATGGGAAATCAACTGCAACCTTTGCCACGGCAGCCAGAGCGTCACCCCCGCGGCCGACATCCTGGCCAAGCACGATTCCGCGCATGGGACCAACCTGAAGAACAGCAAGCCGGTCCGCTGCGCCGCCTGTCACACGGATACCAGCCTGGGCAAATACGGGACCGGCGTGTCCGGAATGATAAACCTGTCCCGGGCCATCCATGGCTCTCATGCCGACCGCATGGCGCCCGCCGGCCAGAATCCGGTTTGCATTGCCTGCCATCCCGGCATCTCCGACCTGTTCCTGCGCGATGTCCACGCCACCGCGGACATGACCTGCACGGACTGCCATACTTCCATGACCGCGCTGGCCGGCTCGACCCGGAAACCCTGGGTGGACGAGCCCAAATGCGGCAGCGCCAGTTGCCATGTCCGGAGCGGGTTCACCTTTGAGCAGCCCGGAAAGCTTTACCACCAATCAAAGGGGCATCGGGGAGTGATGTGCGCGACCTGCCACGGCGCGGCCCATGCTCTCGGCCCGGCCATCAATGCGGAGGACAACGCACAGGCCATTGCGTTGCAGGGGCATTCGGGGAAAATAGACACCTGTACCGTATGTCACACCATCGCCAACCCCGGCAGCTTCAACCACAACTTCTAAAGGAACGGCATCCATGATGAGAGACTGCGCATAAACTTCAGGCAACCAGCCCTTGCCTCCTTTGCAGCAGGCCCCGCGCCCCC
>CAIUDS010000436.1 GCA_903897985.1 uncultured delta proteobacterium | reverse complement strand
TTCTTTTCCGTGAGCTTGCCCACAAACAAGAGCAGCGGTTTCGCCTCCGCCGCAATTTCGCGCTTAAGCTTTTCCAATTCCGCCGCATCCGGGTCATGAAACTTTTCCGGCTCGAAGCCCATGGGCATGACCGAGACCTTGGCGCCGGCCCATATTTGTTTGATACCGTCCGCCATCTTCCGGTTCACCGGGAGAACCGCGTACGACCATTTGGCGATGGTCCGGATGATAAATTTTCCGGCCGGGACCCGGGTCAGGAGAAAATAGTCCGCGGCATGGACCGTGACCACATGTTTGATCCCGAACAGCCGGCAGATGATTCCAATGATCAGTCCGCTCGGGACCAGCCAGTGGCTGTTGACCGCGTCGAACCTGCGTCTGCGCATCAGGCTCAGGCCCGCGAAAAACTCGGCAAGCAGGAACGGGACCATGGCCAGCCAGACTGTCTTCCGGGCGCGCAAATGATTTTGCAGGCCTTGGCCGTCGGATAGGAGTTCCCATTTTTCCGGCAAATACCGGAACCGAAAAATTTCGAGGCCCTTCCAGACCTCGTGCCGGGCCGCGCCGGGGAAATGCGGGGCGAGCACGGTGATGTCAAAGTATTTTTCGAGGCTTTGAGCCAGGTCGAACACAAAAGGCGCCGGGCCGGTATCCCGCTCCCAGCGCGGGAAAGTGGTTGAGACCATCAGCAGCCGGGGTTTGTTGCTCATTGCGTCTTCTCTTACTATTCTATCCTAGTTTGGGCTGGGCGAAAAAACCGGCAAAGAGAATCCGGTATTGCCTTGAAAAATTTGAAGAGATCGAAATTATTTTTGGCCTTGCTCTTTCCCGCCGGTTTCCAGCTTCCGGAGCCGAAAGACCAGTTCCTCCAGCATCTTGCGGTTGCCCGCGATCAGGTCCGCGAGCAGGCCAATGAGCATGGTCTGGAAGCCGATGATCAGGAGCACCGCGGCAAGGATGAGGATCTGGACATGACCCTTGCCGCCGTCGGAGAAAAAGTAATAAAGGAACCAGACTCCGATGCCGAATCCGGATAGAAAAACCGCGCTCCCGATTGCGAGAAAAATCCGGAGCGGCTCATACCGCGAATAAGTTCTGGCCATGGTCTCCACACTCCTTGTCAGATATTCGCCCACGCTCCCGTAAAGCCGGCTTTGTCGGCCCGGCTGGGGATTGACCCGGACCGGCACCCACGCGATCCGCATCCGGTTCCGGCCCGCCTCGATCAAGGTTTCGAGGGTATAGGAAAATTTGCCCAGCACATTAAGCCGCAGCCCGGCCTCGCGCGTTAGTGCGCGGAACCCGCTGGCCGCGTCCCGGACTTCCACCCCGGCCAGCACACCCGTGAACCAGCTGCCCAGCCGCTGGATCAAAAGTTTGAGCCCGGAATAGCCCTGGATTTCTTTGAGCCTGCGCTCGCCCACCACCATTTCGGCGCTCGCGTTCAGGATCGGCTCCAACAAAAGCGGGATCTCCGCGCCCGGATATTGGTTGTCGCCGTCGGTGTTGACGATGATGTCCGCGCCCCGGGTCAGTGCGGCATTCATCCCGGTCCGGAAGGAATTGGCCAGGCCGGATTTTTGGGCAATCCGGACCACCTGGTCCGCGCCCGCGGTCTTTGCGATTTCCGCCGTTTGGTCGCTGCTGCCGTCATCAATCACAATCACTTCCACCCGGTCAATGCCCGGGATCGCGCGCGGGATTTCTTTGATGGTCTGAGCGATGGTCGCCGCTTCGTTGTGGCAGGGAATCTGGACCACCAGCTTCATGCTATTTGACCAACCCCTTGGACTTGAGCTCGCCCAGGCACTTCTCGGCCAGGTCCAGCACACCCTCTTCCTCCTGCGCCCAGTCCAAAAATTCCCGGATGCCGTCCTCAAACCTGACCTTGGCCTGAAACCCGAGCACCTCCTTGGCTTTGCGCGCGTCCGAATAGCAGTGCCGGATGTCGCCGACCCGGAAGTTGCCCGTGACCTGCGGCTGCTCCTTTCCGCTCAAGCCTTCGATCACCGAGCCCACCACCTGCAAGACGCTCAACGCCCGGCCGGTCCCGACATTGAGCACCAGCTGGCCCTCGCCCTTCCATTTCAACGCGGCCAAATTCGCGCGGGCGATGTCTTTCACATTCACGAAATCGCGCGTCTGTTTGCCGTCCTCGAAAATGATCGGGGCCTTGTGGTTGAGCACGCGGCTGGCGGTGATGGCGAGCAGGCCGGTGTAGGGATTGCTCAGGGCCTGGCGCGGGCCGTAAACATTGAAGTAGCGGAAGGCGATGGTGGGATTTTGTAGGCCACGCCGGTGACGAGGAACAGTTCCTCGGTGGTTTTTTTGGTGATGGCGTAAATGGATTCGCAGATGGTCTGCTTGCCCTCGTCCGTGGGCGCGGGCTTGAGCACCGAGCCGCAGTTCTCGCACTCGAGCTCCCACCGGTGATCGAGCAATTGTTTCTCGCTCCGGGTCTTGGGCGCGACCGGGCCGCATTTGGGACAGAGGTATCTGCCTTCTCCGTAGATGGACATCGAACTGGCGGTAAGCAGTTTCTTGATCCGGTCGCGATGCTCAACCACGGACTGAAGAATGACCGCGGAAGACCCGTCGTTATTAAGGACATACCGGTCAACTTCGTACATGGACTGCCCGACCCCGACCAGCGCGGCCTCATGGACAACCGCGTCAACCCGCGCGACCAGCCCGTCCACCAGCTTCTTGTCCCGCGCGTCCCCGCACACGAACTCCGCCTTCGGATTAAAATATTCCGGCGCGGTCTTGCGGCCGCCGTGAACCTGCGGCTCCAGGTTATCCAGCGCGATCACATGGTAACCCTCCGCGAGCAGGACATCCACGATGTGCGAGCCGATGAACCCTGCCCCGCCGGTAACCAAAACCTTCTCCATCAAATCCTCCTAATTGCCGATAAATTTTTCATTCAGCTTTTCCAGAATGGCCGCGCCGATGCTTTCCCAGGCGCATCTTTGCGCGAACAGTTCCCGGCCCTGCCGGGCGATGCTTTTTCCGAGGGCGGGATCATTCTTGAGCATTTGAATTTTCCCGGCCAACTCTTTCGCGTCACCCATCGGGCTTAACAGGCAATGCTTGCCGTCAACGAGCAGCTCTCTCGCCGCGGGGCTGTCCCCCGTAATGAGCGGCCGCGCCAGCGCGAGCGCTTCGTAGGCCTTATAGGGGATCACGCGGCTGGCTTTCTCGGTCTTGCCGAAGATGCCAAGCAGGACATCCGCGGCCGCGGCCTTCTCGACCAGCTCTTTATGCGGCATCCATTCGATGAAGCTAATATTAGGGAGGCTCAGCCTCTCCGCCCGCGCCCGCATCTCCGGGTAAAGCTGGCCCTTGCCGATCAGGGTGAAATGGATGCCCGGCTCGTGGCGGAGCAAATCCGCGGCCTGAAGGATCACCTCCAAGCCGTGCAGCGGGATATAGGAACTGTAATTGACCACCTCGAAAACCTCGTCTTCTTTTGGCTCCGGCCTCGGGAAAAAGTTCGCCTGGTCCACGCCCAGGGGCACGGACAGGAACCGCTCGGGCTCGAGCCCGAACTCGGCGGAAAAATATTTTATATGCTCGTGAGTGTCGAGCAACGCCAGGTCCGAGCATTTGACGCTCCACCGATCGAGGAACCGCAGCATCTTCGCCATGAGCGACCGCTCGGGATAAAGCCCACGGTCCTTGATCATTGTATCATAAAGCGAGTAAAAGGCATCAAAGATCACGGGCTTGCGGTGGAAGACCTTGAGGAAGCGGGCGAGGAACACATCGAATTGGCCGATGTATCCCACGAACATGAAGTCGAAGTCGCCGGCCTTGCGGTAAAGGTTGAGCAGCCGGAGATAGGCCCTGACCAGGGCGATCAGATTCGCAAGCAACCCCCGCTTGGCCGCGCCCATCTTGTCCTGGAACCCCGGCCAGAGTTCGGTATGGCATTCCTCAATCTCCGCGCCAACCTTTTGCAAGCCGCCGATCAATGCCAGGTTGCGCGCGTATTCCTCCCCGCGGGAATAAGCGCCGAAATACAAAATTTTTATCCGCTGCGTCCCAGCCATCTGATCAAGTTTAATCCGCTTTTGATCAAATCCCAAATCCCCCCGGATCGGAGCGCGGTCCGGAACAAATAGCCGGGCCGGAAATAAAAACGCCGGTAGGCTTGTTTCAGGATTTGTTGGAGCCGGTCTTCGGTCCAGTAATCGGTGATGACCAGGGGCCGCCGCTCCCCGTATTCCTCCGGCGCCGGGCCCGCGGCTTCGCGGTACCATCCCTTTTCCACGGCCAGATCATAAAGCCGGGTGCCGGGAAACGGGCTTAGACTCGCGAACTGGACATAATCCAAACCCAGGCCGATGGCGAACTCGACGCTTTGCAGTTCTTCCTCGTAGGTCTCGGGAGGAAGGCCGAAAATGAAGTATCCCAGGACCTTGATCCCGGCTTGCTTAGTTAGCCGGACCGCTTCTTTGATCTGCTCGACGGTAACGCCTTTGTTCAGCCAGTCCAAGCTCTTCTGGTGGCTGCTCTCGATACCGAAGGCGATGACCTCGCAGCCAGCTTTTCGCATCTCGCCAAGGATACTCGCGTTTAAGATGTTTGCCCTTGCCTCGCATTTCCAACTTATTTTGATGCCGCGCTCGAGGATTTTGCGGCAGATTTCTTTTACCCGCTCGAGGTCCCGCGTGAAAAGGTCGTCATAAAAAATGATGGTCCGGACCCCGAAGTCATGATAGAGCAGTTCGATTTCCTTGAGCACATGCTCGGGGCTGCGGGGCCGGAACCTGATCCCGCAGATGGACTTGTCGCAGAAAATACATTGGTAAGGACAACCCCGGCTGGTGAGCATGGTGGCGACCTGCCGGCCCGGCGACAGCGGATGGCGGTAACTGCTCATGGGCAAAAGGTCCCAGGCCGGGAGCGGCAAACGGTCAAGCTCGGGGATCAGCACCGGGTCTGACTCGCGGCCCGGCCGGATCACGCCGGGAAGGTCCAAATTTTTTTCGCCATTGAGCAGCTTTCGCGCGAACGCGGGAAAAACCTCTTCCGCCTCTCCGCGGAAACCGAAATCCAATTCCGGGCATTCCTCGAATATTTTGTTCCCGACCGCGCTCGCATGGGACCCGCCCAGGATGATCCACTTGACCTCTTTTCTCAGCAGCCTGGCCAACTGGTAGGCCGAGTTTGAAAGCGGGGTGGTTGCGGTGATGCCCACGAGCTCGGGCTTGAGTTCGGAGACTTCCTTGCTCACCGCTTCCAGGTCGAGACCGAGCGCGGGCGCGTCAATGATCTTCACTCCGATGTTCTCATTCCGAAGCGCCGAGGCCAGGTAGGCAATTCCCAAGGCGGGAATTTTCAGGGCCGGCTTTTTGCCCGGAACCGGGGGATTGATCAGGACCACGCTGCTCATTTTAATCCAGCCTCGAAATTTCCTTCAGCGGTATGAAATGATCGAAAATGGCCCTGGAAACCGCGGATTTGGCCCCGGGTTTGCTGAGCCATTGTTTTCGCCGGGTTAGCTGTCCGGGAAGCGTGGCAAATGCCCCGAAAACGGCTTTAAACAAGGCCCAGGCGCTTGTCAGGGCAGACCCCCTGCCGGGCAGGGAAAGCGCCTGTAAAGCCTGATAAATCAATCGTATCGGGCTGGTTAGGAACGAACCCAGGATCATATGGACCGGATAATACCGGATCAGAATCCAGAACCGGTTCCGTTCCACCAGAGAGAGCTTGAAGGGGCTGTAACCGGTCTGTCGGGCCGTGGCTTTGGAATAGCGGTGATAGATTACGGCCTTGGGCTCGAAGAGGCATTCCCATCCGGAAAGGAAAGCCCGGATGCCCAGGTCGGTGTCTTCGCTATAAATAAAGAAGTTCGGGTCAAATCCTTTCAATTCCTCGAGCATTTTTTTGGAGAGCAGGCAGGCGCATCCGCTCGGGATCAGCGCCCTCTCCCGGTCCAGCCTCGGGCTGTCAATCTCTCCCCGATGGCGGGCCCGGCTCAGGCCGTCTCTCCAGAAACCCACGCCGATCCCGTCCAGCTCCTCCCGGTCAAAATACCTGAGGATCCTGGGCGCCACCAAACCCACTTTCGCCGCGGACTTCGCCCGCAAGAGCGAGGTTTTGAGCCAGGCCGGATCCGCGACCGCGTCATTGTTGAGCAGGCAGACCCAGTCTCCGGAGGCGGCTTGAAAACCCTGGTTGTTGGCTGGGGAGAAACCAATGTTTTCGTGGTTCTCTATCATCCGGATTCGGCCCTTGAACTCCTCCTTGATTTTCTCCCGCGAACCGTCGGTCGAGCCGTTATCCACCACGATCACCTCGGCTGCCACCCCATGCTGATTCAAAACCGAAATGATCGCCTCGCGGGTCAGTTCCCCGCCGTTCCAGTTCAGGATCACCACGCTCACTTCCGGCATCAGGATAAAAGCTCCCGGTAGCATTCTTGAATCCTGCCCGCCACCCTTTCCCACTTGAAATTCTGCTCCGCCCGCGCCCTGCCCTTTTCCGCCAATTCTTTCCGCCGCCCCGGGTCTTCCAGCAGCCGCTCGATCCCGCGGGCGAAATTCTCCGCATTCTGCTCATGGTCTTGCGAATCGAACTCCGCATACTCGGCGCATTCCCCGGCCAGCTCGCGGTTCACCGGCCGGTCAAAGCAGACCAGGGGCAGGCCCATGGCCAGGTAATTCAGGATCTTGCCGTTGGCTTCGGAACTCGCGATCTTGGGCGCGGCCGCGAGTTCTCCGAGGGCGAGGAATTTTTCCGCGGAGAAGTAATCAATTCTTCCGGCGAATTTCACCGAGTCCGCCAGGCCCATTTTGGCCGCCAGTTCCGGGTACCCGCCCAGCGGGTAACCCATGATCAGGAATTGCGCGCGGCGCTTTTTCCGCGCCAGGATTTGAGCGGACCGGAGCAGGAGGTCAACGCCCTGGTATCGGTTGAGCAGTCCCAGATAGACCACCGCCGGGATCCCCTCGAGCAGTCCCAGCTTCCTGAAGAGCTCATCATCGCGCTTTTGCGGGGCGAACCGTTCGGTATCAACCCCGTCTCCAACCACCAGCGTTTTCGCGCGCGTCTTTTGCCCCAGCTCGTTCATGAGCGCGGCGCTATTGAGCAGGATGCGGTTCACGCGGGAATTGATCCAACCTTCTATTCCGCGAGCCAGGCTTGAAACCGGCCCGGCCCTGAAAAATGGCTGGTGCTCGGCAAGCTCCCGGCTCAAGCTGCCCTGATAGTCGAGCACAATGGGCAGGGTCTTATTCGCGGCCAGGATGGCGATAAAGGCCCCCTCATGGAGATGACCGTGAACCAGGTCCGGCTGAAATTCCCGGAGTTGCTTCCGCGCCAGCCTCAGAAGCGAAAAATCCACCAGCGGCTTCCTCAGACTCGGCCCCGCTTCCAGCTTCGGGTATCCCGCCCAGGCGCCCGCCCTTTTAATTTCCAGGCCGGGCAAATCGCCGCCCGCGGGGTAAGTCAGGATCCGCAATTTTATGCCCAGATGGGACAACCCTTTGGCTTCCTCGTAAATCCGGATATGGCAGCCCCGGTCGGAAAAAAAGGGCGTGGGGGCCAGCGCTAAAACCTTGTTCATTCCTCGAAGCCGATTTGTTCCCGGATCGCGTAGGTGGGCTTGCCCTGGGTTTCATAATAGGTCCTGATCCCGATCTCTCCGAGCAGACCCATGGCCATGGCCTGCATTCCCAGGATGATAAAGAGGGTGCCCAGGATGAGGAGCGGGTTTCCGGTCATGTCCACATTCGAGAGGACTTTCATCAGGATCATGGCCAAATAGGCAAGCGCGCCCAGGAACGAGAACAAGATGCCGGTCAGACCGAAGAAATGGAGGGGCCTTCGGAAATAGCCGACAAAGAACTTGATGGTGACCAGGTCGAAAAACACATTGAAGATGCGGGCCAGATTATATTTCGATTCCCCGCCCGAGCGCGGCCGGTGCCGCACCTCGGTCTCCACCACCCGGGCGCCGGCCCAGAAGGCCAGCGCCGGGATCATCCGGTGCATCTCGCCGTAGAGGTGGATGCCCTTGAGCACTTCCGCGCGATAAACCTTGAGGGTGCAGCCGAAGTCCTGGAGCTGAAGCCCGGTGAACTTCCCGATCAGCCAGTTGGCGATCCGGCTCGGAACAATCCGGCTCAGCCACTGGTCCTTGCGGTCCTTGCGCCAGCCGTTCACCAAGTCATAACCCTCCGCGAGTTTGGCAATCATGCGCGGGATATCCGCCGGATCGTTCTGGCCGTCCGCGTCCAAGGTCACGATCAACTCGCCCCGGGCCGCGCTGATCCCGGCGCTCAGCGCCGAGGTCTGCCCGAAATTCCTCCCCAGCCGGATGCCTCTGATTTCAGGATACCGGGCCCGGCCCGCTTTGATCGCTTCCCAGCTCCGGTCCGAGCTCCCGTCATCCACCGCCACCACCTCAAAATCCGCGCCCAGGCCCCGGAGCACCGAGAGCAGCTCGTCAAACATCCCGGGCAACGACTCCTGCTCATTAAAGACCGGAATCACCGCCGATATTTTCTTCCGCAACTTTTCCATCCCCGCCTTTCGATACCAGGCCCGCAAATTTGTTTCTCAAGCGCAAAACCGCCCCGGACCCGGTCAGAGAGATTATACCCAAATTATGCCGGAAAATAAAAAAGCGCCCCGGGGTTTTTGGCCCCGGGGCGCTTGTCCATGCGAATTACATATTACTTGGAGAAGTCAATGTTGAAGATGTACGCATCAGCGGAGTTATAGTTGATCGCGAAATCAGACTGCCAGAAGTTCTGGTTGTTCCAATCCAGCGGTCCACCCATGCCACCCAAACTGACGGCGCCGGAATTCACATTGATGATACTGGCCTTCCATTCCAGTCGAGGCGGGTACCACCAGCTTTTCCCGAACCAACTATTGGCCGTCATGCCATCCCACAGGTCGGGAATGAATCCGGTCCGACCGTTTAAAGTGGCCGCGCCAGGAGTGACTTCGGGGATATGGACACCCACGGTGGCGGCGCCTGAGATGATCGGGCCTTCCGCGGTGTAGAAGGAGATGGGATTGCAACCGCCGCCGCTCTCGTACGCGGAGTCTCCGCCGTACCATTCGTCAATCAAGCATTCGCCTCTGCGATGGGCCCGCACGATCCAGTATTCGCGGTGCGCGGCAACTCTGCATGCGGGGTCGGGAGCCACATCCGTGGTGAAATGGACCTCGGTCTGGCTGGTCACCTGATTGATAGTATACCCAGCGGTACCACCGCAATTGACCAGGCCTTTGTTGATATGGACCCTGTCACCCGCGGCCACGCCCAAGCTCTGGAACCTCTGGTCCGGATCAATCAACTTGTAGTTGGTGCCCGCGGTGATTTCCGTAACCTGGCCGTCGCTATCATGCACGCCGTGCTTGCCGGACTCGCCGTCGCCGTAAGTGGCCAAGGTGAAGTACCACATGTCCGGGCTTTCCGAACCCGCGGGCACAAAGGCGGGCACGGTGAATACGAAGTAACGGCGCTTGGGCGTAAAGACATCCGAGGCGTCCCGGGTGACCCACTTGGCGGATGACGGCGCGGTGCTATAGGTCTTCTGCCGGCGCATTTCCCCGTTGCGGTTGATCTTGGCGCCCATGCCCACATCCGGAGTGGAGGACCACTGCGGAGCGGGATAGAAGTATTGATCCGGGCCGGGTCTCACCGCCTCGGGTATTCCGAGGAAGCGCTCGGCGAAATAAGCCTTGGTGCTTACACCGCGCGCGCTGATGGTGGTGCAGTTGCCTCCGCAGTTGGTGCCGCTTTCAATCGGGCCGATATGCGCCACTTTCAGAGTAGTGCCGGGCTCCCCCTCGGTGCCGGCCCCGCGGTGCTGGGTGTCTTCCCCGGCGATTACATCGCCCCAGCCGGGATTTACGGTCGAGGCGGTCGCCCGGGGATAGTCTCGAGCATAGTTCACGGTGAAACCTCTGCTTATAAGAATCAAGGCCGCATAGTTGGTGTTCCCGAGGTTCTCGGTCGCGGTCCAGTTAACGGTGTTATCCGTGGTGGCGTTGCTCGGCATAAAGGTCATCTCTCGGCCCCACCGCTCGCTGTCAATGGTGGTCGCGTTCCAGTATCTCCAGTTGGAAACTCCCAGCTTCCGGCTATAAGTTCCCTGCGCGACGCTGGACATGTATCCCACCTCAAAGGTGGTGAACTGGGCGTCTTCGATTTCCACATTCAATTGCAAGCCGAAGATCATCACGCCGGTTGCGAACCCGGTAAAGGCTCCGGTGATGACGGCGCCGGAGTTCCGGACGAACCGGGCATCCCAAGTCCCGTCCTCCATGCCATAGGTCGCTTGGTACTTGGTCTCGAGTTGACCGTCGCTCTGGTTCGGCACACGGTTTCCGGCATACCAAGCCCGGGTGTCGCCGACCAAGGAGTCCCGCCGGGCCGGATCAATCGGAAGGATCGGCTGTGCGCTGATCGTGATCCGCTTATCCACGGCATCCGAACTCCAGCCGCTCAGGCCGCCGGCTGCGGCGCCGGTGTCGGGCCCAACCCACAGTTCGCGCAGGTCGCTTTCAAACGGGGTGTTGCCGATATGAATAGTGCTGTCCGTGGTAAACGGATCCGGAAGAGTGACATTATAGGTTCCCAGTCCACCCGTATAGATCGGGAAGGCAAACAGGTTTAACCCGCCGACCAGGGTGGTAAACGAGAAGTTGCTGGCATTGGCTAAGATTCCCAGCACCATCATGGGCATGTCATTGCCGGGGATCCATTCCCAGACCTTGTAGCTGTACCTGCCGGGGTTGGTATTGAAGTTCGAGCAGGGCTCATGCCAACTGGACCTGATAAGCTCAGGCGCCACCAGCAGTCCGGGTAAGGCGGTTGCCGTCATGATGGACTCATACTGCTGCTCCGTGGCTATGCACAGAGACAGCGAGGTTTCTTCATCGCCCGAAACCATCAGGTTGCCGACGATATCCATGAGCGAATAGACGCTCCGGGTGGTGAACAGCACCAGGCCGGCTCTCAGCCCGGACGGCTTCGCAAACAAGGGTCTCATCCGCATAGTCGTCGCAGAGCCCCGGTTTATCGGATAGAGGAAGGTTGAGAAGCTGATCGGCGGAATGGTCCCCATCACATCGGTCCGGTACCGGCCCTGACGGGTGGTGTTCCACTTATCCTCATGGCCCGAAGAGTTCGCTTGCACCGTCAGCCTTATCGTCTCGGTCATGGCGTCAACCTTGCTATAAGTAAGGGTGGAATAGTTCAGGTAGTTATTGCCCCGGTTGTCCAGATCGCACCGGGCCGCGCCGCACTTCATGCCGATGGTCAATTGATTGAACGGAACCGGGGCCACGCCGGTCAGGTCCAGATGCCCGGTCGCATCGGTGAAGTACTCCAGCTTGTTGGCGCCCTGGATGATCTGGACATAGGCCTTGCCGCGGTTGACCGCGCCCACCTGCCAGTCCAACTCGTCCATGTCAATTATCTGCAGGCTCAAGCTGCCCGTGGAAACGCCGGTCGCGCGGCTATAAGCATTGCCGCCGATATAGCCGCCGCCAAAGCCGCCGATGCCGCCTTCCCAGGCCGTGCTGAACATGCCGGTGCGCATGGTCTTGCTGGCGGTTACGGTGGCGCCATAAGCGTTATCGCAGGTGATGCTGCAGGTATAGTTACTCAACTCCTGCAGAGACGCGCTCGGGGCGCAATTGCAGTCCGGGTAGTTGGGTTCGCCGGCGCAATTGTCCGTGCAAGTATAGGTTACCGCCGGACCGACGGTGGGCACGCAGGATGCCGTCACCTTGGTCGGGGAATCTCCGGCGGTGTCATTGAACAGGAGGGTGACACCCTGATCGGCATGCGCGTTGCTATTGAACCGGCCGGCAAAATCGGACGGGAACACCGTGCCGAAGGCGCATTGCAAGCAGGAAGCGCGGCCATCTATATCCTCGCTGTCGGAAGCTGCGTTATACGCAGTCCAGGACAGCGCCTCATCGCAGGCAGCGCTCGCGCCCGTGTAAATGCAGGTAGCGGTGTCCAGGGTCCCGCATCCGGCTGGATCGTTCCAAGTCCCGTCCGGACTGCCGCACAGAGCCTGGGGCGAGCAGACGCCTTCGCTCCAGGTAACCTTGCTGCCGGTGGCGTAGTTAATCGTGGAACCGTCCATTACGCAGAACGACCCTTCCGGCGCCACATCCACCGAAACAATATGGTCATCGTTGGCGCAGTTATAGGTTTCCGCGGAGACCGTGGTTCCCCAGGTAATATCAACATTGCAAGCCCAGTCGCTGCGGTCGCAGTCTTTTTCACTGCATCCGCCGGTACCCTGGGTGGGCTGGGTGCAATTCACTCCGCTTACCACGGCGTTAGCATCCGCGCTCACGCAACTGCCGTTCTCGCTCCAGGCATACAAGCATCCCAAAGCGGAAGCGGTCCCTTCCGTCACGGTGTCAATGGAGCAGCTGGCGGTCCCGGTCATGAAGTCGCCATCGTCCGCGCAGGCATAGGAATCCGTGACCGCGGTCTTGGCCGAGCCGATGGCGCAGCCCCAACTGTCGTTGCCGCAGAGTTCGTCGCATTGGCCGTTCGGGCCGGCCACTTTGGAACAAGCCGTGCCGCTTATTTGGGCGTCGGCGTCCGCATTATCATTGGTGTCATTGCAGGAGCCGTCCTCGGACCAGTCATAAATACATCCCAAGGCCGAGGAGGGATCGCCCTCGGTCATCGGGCCAATCGAGCAGGCCATGCCGCTGATGGTGTCGCCTTCATCGGCGGCGGTGAAAGTGTCGGTGCCCGCGGCCTTGGCCGACTCGATGGCGCAGGCGCCGGAGTCATTGCCGCAGAGTTCGGCCGCGCAGCCGTATCCGCCCGCGCCCTTGCTGCAGTTGGCGGCGCCGGTCACCGTCACATCGGTGTCCGCGACATCGTCGGTGTCATTGCAGTTGCCGTTCTCGGTCCAGCCATACAGGCATCCCAAGGCCGCGCAATCGGTCGCCGGATCGGCGATCGGGCCTTCGAGGTCGGAAACGATGCTGCAAAACG
>CAIUDS010000435.1 GCA_903897985.1 uncultured delta proteobacterium | reverse complement strand
CGGCCCTGATCTCGACCTTCGGGATCTATATGGGGGCGACCGCGGGAAGGGGCGTGAGCGCGGTCATCGTCGCGATCCTGTTCATGATCATGCTGTTTTCCTCGAGCAGCGCCACCAAGGCGGTGATGAAATCGCCCGGCTCGATCTGGGCCTTGCACCCCTGGTTCGTGCTGGCCAGCCCGGTCAGCGCGCGGCTGCAAGACCTGGCTTTTTTGTCCTTCTTCGGAGTCAGCGTCCCGCTCGCGCTGTTTGCCGCGGTGGTTTATATCCTGGCCGCGGTCTGGGTTTTTCTCGGCGCCGAGAGCCGGATCCGGAGGGCGTGGGAAGCGCCCATGAGCAGGCTGCCGCTGTTGCCCGCGTTCGCGCTCCTGGAATTCTTCATCATCGGTCTGACCTGGTCGGCGAGCCGGGGAACCTGGGCCCATTACCAGACCTCCTTATACATTTTCAATTCCTTGAATCTAATATGCCTCTATTTCTCGATCCTGAACCAGGTTTCTTCCCTCGGCGAGATCAGGCCCTGGCTCTATCGCCTGAAAACCGGGAGGCTGAGCCTGAAGGAAATTTTTCGCGGAGACGCCCCCATCGGCCTGCCCGTTGCCGGGGCGCTGGTGGTGGTAATCGCCGGAGCCGTTCTGCTCGGCCTGGCCAATCTGCCCGAGGGATTCCAATATTCGGTCGGGACCAACCTGAGCTTTTCCCCCGTGACCATTGTCCTGATCCAGGCCGGCATGATCGCGGTGATTGCGCTGCGCGACGCCATGTTTTTCCAGATCGCCCAGCTCCGGTTCAAGAGTGGACGCATGATCGCCTTGATCGTTTATCTGATCGCGTTTCTCGCGCTGCCCGGGCTGTTCATGATCAAGGAACCCAAAAATCCTTACCTCGACCTGTCCCCGGCCAGCGCGCTGATCTCGCCCCGGATCCTCAGCTCGTTCGACTCGATGAGCACGCTGCTCATCAGCTACCTCGCCATCAACGGCGCCCTGCTCATCGTTTTTGCCGCGATCGTCTGGCGGCTCCTGTCCAACGCCCAGCATCATCTGCCCCACGACCTGCTCAAGTCCGAGTAAGCGCGGATTTTTTTCCGGGTTCCCGCTCAAGCCGGGAATGACCGCCTTGAGCAGCCAAGGATTTTTTCGACCGCCGCTAATAACGGGAATCTTGAAGCATGGCCCAAAGCGTGTTAGCCTCAAAGCTAGTGAAGAATGAAAAAGGAAAACCATGACCTCATCGAGTTATTTGAGCAGGCGCTGCTCAGCCGGGGCCTGAGTCCGGCCGCGGCGTCCCGGCACCAGGACGCCCTGGTTTTTTTCGTGGAAGCTTACCTGGAGCCGAGCGAAGGCATGGAACTGAAAGAGGTTGACGCGGAAACGGTTGAGTATTTCCTTTCCAACTGGTACCCGCGGCGGGTGCGGGGGAGCCGGACCGAGTTGGAGGAATTCATTCCCACCTTCCGTAAATTTTTCGGGTTCCTGCTCGATCAGGGCGAACTCAGCCATCGGGCCTTGGAGGAAATCCTGGGCGTGCTCTCGCGCAAAGACGACTTTCTGAAAAAGATTCCCCCGCGGTTCCCTTCCGAACCCGGGGCTTTGGGGGCTCCCCCGGTTTTGAAAAACGGGAACCATTCCGACGAAGGGGGAGACCGCTTCCGGCTGGATCCGAGCTTGAGCCTGCTGGTGCAGAACCTGGAAAAGCCGGAGGCCCGGATTATTCTGGATTTTCAGTTGTTCCTCGATTACCTCGCCCACCATCGCCTCCGGCTGGCCCCGAGCACTCTGAGCCTGCCGAGCAAGGACCTGCACCGGATCAACCAGATGTTCACCGAGCCGGAAAAACTGCCCCGGCAGCTGAGCCAGGACCAGAGTCGGCGCTTGAACCTGTTTTATCATCTGGCCCGCAATCTGGACCTGTTTCTGATCGGCCCGTCCTGGGAACTGCTGATAACCCCCCGGACCGAGCTGTTTCTGGAGCTGACCCCGGACCAGCAGTTGGTGGCGCTGATGGACGCGCTCTGGAACCGGACGCGCTGGAGCGAGTTGTTGCGCTTCGGCGCGGACAGTTTTGCCGGCTGGGCCCAGGAGCAGCGCGGCGGCTTTGCCGAACTCCTGAGCCGGCTGCCCGCCAACCTTGACGAGCCGGTCTCGGGCCCGGGCGCGAAGGACCGGCCGACCCGGATGCTGGCGAGCTACCTGAGCCTTTACGAGGCGGTGGAAACCCTGATCATGTTCGGGCTGCGGGAAATGGCCGTCCTCGAGTTCGAGCTGGAACCCAACGGCGACCCGGTCCTGGCCCGGAACCACCGCGGAATCAAAACCATCCGCTTGACGGGATTTGGAAAAAAGGTTATGAAATATATGGCGCGCAGAGCCCGGGAGGAGCGGGCGTGGAATCCTTGCTCGAGTTGCTGGAGGAAGGATTGATTTTCATGTAGGCGGCTTTACAAATTCCCGGTTTTGTGCTAAAAAGGTAAAAATTTATTTCGGGGGGTTTTCATGAGCAGTAAAAAAATCTGGGGCTTGGGTCTGGTTATCCTGTTTTTGGTTTTAAACTCATCCTGCCTGTTCACCCGCATTGACGAGATCGCCATGAAGGCGCGCCATTACAAGACTTACACGCCGAGGGAATATTTTGCGCCCACCCAGTATATCAAGGCTGGGGATGTTGATTACGCGTATGTGGAAAAGGGCAAAGGACCCACCGTGGTCCTGCTCCACGGCGGCATCGTCACCTTTGACCTGGACAAGTCGCTGCTGATCAACCCCTACTGGGACTTGGTCAGCGATGTGGTCCCGCCCGCGGCCCTCTATACCCTGGTCGTCGCTTTGACCGCCAATACCACCTACGGCCTGGCCGGGGTGGTGGCCATCAATGAGGTGATCCCGGCCCGGGCGCAATCGTTGATCCATTTCGGCGCCATCTCCACCATCAACACCTGGGAATATAACTTCAATCAACTCGCGGAAAACCTCCATGTCATCGCCCTGGACCTGCCCGGCTTCGGCAACTCCTCCAAGCCCGACAGCCGCTACACCGTCCCGGACATGACCAAGTATCTCGACTCGTTCCTGGAAGCCAAGGGCCTGGACAAGGTCTACCTGGTCGGCCAGGATTATTCCGGACTGCTCGCCATTGATTATTCCCTGACCTATCCGGACAAGGTTGCCGGCCTGGTCCTGATCGCGCCCTACGGCACCCAGTCCCATCCCTGGTATTACCCGGTCCATCTCATCTGGCATTATCCTCGATGGATCGCCCGCAACATGTACCGCGACAAAGCCGCCCGGGTGGATGTCTGGCGGAATGTGCTTAAAAGGGCGGGCAAGCGAACCTACACCAGAATCTTCTACAAGCCGGAATCCAAGCTGATTGAGGACACCTCCAGCCAGTACGGACGGCTGATTTATAACGATAACGAGCAGTCCCGAAAATTCGTGAACGACATCATCAAATACAAGTTTGACACCAATTGGATCAACACCAAGGAGTTCGCGGATGAGCTCTACGCCACTCACCTTTCGCTCCAGGATGTGGGCCGGAAGGATTACTGGGGAATCTGGAGCCTCAAGGACGAAGAGCGGAACGACTGGATCACCCGGGTAAAATTGATCCAGGCCCCCACCCTGATCATGTGGGGAAAATTCGATCCGCTGATTCCGCCGGAAGAGGCCTCATACCTGGACCGGGCGATCCCGAATTCGGTGGCCACCATCTACGAGAAGAGTTCGCATTACCCGATGGTGGAGGAATCCGAGGCCTTCAACGCCGATGTGACCCGGTTCATCTGCGGCGCCGCGGGGACCTGCGCCAAATAATTATTGCGCGTCCGGCACGAGGGGCGCAGGCACTCTTGCCTGCGACAACATTTATAAAGCCCGGAATTCCTCGGGCTTCAAAATTTCGGGATGCCTGAGACCGTAGGCAATGGTCTCGAGCAATTTCTTTTTGTCCTTGGGCAGGTCGCCTTTCAAAGGCAGGTAGTTGGAAGCGTGATTGGACCGGAACACCGAGTCCTTGACCTCCAGGCCAGAAACCATCCAGCTTAACTCTTTCAAGACCTCCAGCTTGTCCAGGAATTCAAAACCCGCGCCCAGGGCCTGCGCGTAATTTTTCTCGAACGGCCCGAGCATGAGGGTGAGCGCGGAAATATATTTGGGCTGAATCCGGCTTAGAATTTCCGCGGTCAGCTTCGCGTGTTTCTCGCTCCCGGCCCGGCCGGCCAGCCCGAGCAGCACGGTCACGGAAATATCCAGCCCGGCTTTATGCGCCTTGGCGCAGCCCTCGATCATCTCGGCGCTGGTTGCCTGCTTCTTGATTCTCTGGAGCAGGTCGTCATCTCCGGACTCGATCCCATAATAAATCATGGTCAGGCCCGCTTGCCTAATCGCTTTTAACTCGGCCTCGCTTTTTTCCAGCAGGTTCCCGGGATTGGCATAGCTGGTCACGCGCTCGAGCCGGGGGAAAAGTTCGTAGCAGGCTTTAAGGATCTTGAGCAGGTCCTCCGTCGGCGTAGCCAGGGCGTCCCCGTCGGCCAGGAAAATTCTTTGCACGCCTTGTTCGCGTTTCGCGCACCACTCGAGGTCCCGGATCACCTCCCCGAGCGGCCGGACCCTGAATTTTTTGCTCTTATACATCAGGCAGAACTTGCAGGTGTTGGCCGAGCATCCCAGGGTGGACTGGATGATGAGGGAATAGGCCTCGCTCGGAGGCCGGAACACCGGCTCGTCGTACTTCATGCCCATAAGGATAGTCGGCTAACCGCCGGGATCAAGCGGTTGCTAAATCCGCGTTTGACTTTACCATTCTAGGAATGGAGATGGACAAGATCAAAGCCATCGGCTTGCTCTCGGGCGGGCTGGACAGCCGGCTGGCGCTCAAGCTGGTCAAGGACCAGGGGGTGGAAGTGATCGCGGTCAACTTCGTAAGCCCCTTTTGCACCTGCACGCCCAAGAGCTCGGGTTGCGCGTCCTGCCGCGCGGCCGCGGACCAGCTGGGGATCGAGCTGGTGATGAAGAGCCTGATCGAGGAATATTTCGAGATCATCGAGCATCCTCGATTCGGATATGGCCGGGGCATCAACCCCTGCATTGACTGCCGCATCCTGAAACTGAAAAAAGCCGCGGAACTCATGCATGAGCGCGGCGCGCAGTTCCTCATCACCGGCGAGGTCATCGGCCAGCGGCCCATGAGCCAGAAGCTCCCGACCCTGCTCCAGATTGAAAAGGAAAGCGGACTCAAGGGCCTGATCCTGCGGCCGCTCTCGGCCAAGGCCCTCGCGCCGACCATTGCGGAGGAAAAGGGCTGGGTGGACCGCGAGAAATTTTTCGAGATCAAGGGCCGGAGCCGGAAAATCCAGATCGAGCTGGCCGCGGAAAAGAATATTGTGGATTATCCCTGCCCCGCGGGCGGGTGCATGCTCACCCAGCCGGAATTCGCCATCAAGGTCCGGGACCTGATCGAGCACAACGGCAGGCTTAATATAAATGATGTTCACCTGATCAAGCTGGGAAGGAATTTCCGACTCTCTCAAGAGGCCAAACTGGTGGTCGGAAAAAATGACGCCGAGAACCAGCGGATCGAGAGCCTGGCTCAACCCGGCGACTGGCTGCTCATGACCGACAACATCCCCGGCCCGCTCGGCCTGGTCCGGGGACCGGACGCGCTCGCGCAAATCCCCCTGGCCGCAAGCCTGGTCGCGCATTATGTGAATCAATGTCTGGAGAACTCCGTCAAGCTGTTAGCCGCCAAAAAGGACTCCGAAGAAAAAATGTCCCTGAGCGCGGAAAAGGCCGGTTACGAAATGATTGAACAGTATCGAATTAAAGTTAGATGAATGTGCGAGCCCCTTTCTTGTCCTCCGTAGCCTTGGCGAAGGAGGAAGGCGCGATTCCTTAAAATTTACGGAACTCTATCGCGTTCCCCAATCTTGCGGATCACCCGCGCGGGCGTGCCCGCGGCAAAGGAATGGTCCGGGATGTCGTCCGTCACCAGCGAGTTGTTCCCGATCACGCAGTGGTCGCCGATGGTCACGCCTTTGAGGATGGTGATGTTGTTCGGGAGCCAGCAATGCGAGCCGATGGTAACAGGCGCGCACTGGACCGGCGATTCGTTGTCCATCTGATGCAGGTCCGAGTCCAGGACTAGGCAGCCGCGTCCGATCAGGGTATGCTCGCCGATGGTAATTTTTTTTGCGGCCGCGAAATGGCCGCCCGCGAGCCAGCAGTCCTTGCCCAGGCTGATCTCGGCGCCGGACTTGCACGAGAAAATGGTCTGGCCGTCAAAGGTGAGGAACCAGGTATGGTCGCCGATCACGACCTTGCTGTTGGGTTCGAGGTTGAAGAAAATCTTGTGCAGGCCGCGTTCGAGGATGACGCCATCTCCCATCTCCACCATCCCGGTTCCGCGGTGCACAAAAGTATGAGGATGAATCGAGCAATTTTTTCCCAGCTTGACCCGGTCCCGGTAGCGGAATCCAAACCACTTCGAATAGCAATAATTCTCAAGCTGGAAAAAACGGAAGAGCATCCTCTCCAAACCGTTAAAGTCCGGTCTGCCGAAACCCGATGGAACTTTTGACTCCATGACCTCCATTTCTTATCATTGCCGGCCGGGAATTGCAAAGCAGTTGGGATTTGGGATTTGGGATTGGCAGGAATTCACCGATCCCTGACCCCTGGCCCCTGACCCCTGTTGAACGGAACCTTTTTGCCCTTTTCATGTCTTTAGAGCTAAAATAGGGACGGCAAAAATAAACTAACCCAAGGAGGGACCGATGAGCGCAAAGAGGCTGATAGTCAAGGTGTGCTGGCTGGGCTTGGTATTGATGGTCCTGGTTCAATGCCGGGGCATCGCGGGAGAAAAGGAAATCGTATTGCCGCCGGCGCAAACCGGTCCCTCCCTTCAGGAAAAATTCGGCAAGTTCTATCAGCCGCTGAAATATGAGGTGCAACCGAAGGTCCCATCATACAGTCTTCCCCTCCAGCAGTCGGACCTATACAATTATGCCAAAGTCTCCACGCTTATGGGCGGAAACCCCGGCACGCAACTGTTCCTTAAAAACGGCGTGGTGACCGTGGCCTGGGGCAATCAGGAGGATGTGGTTGCGGCCTACCGGGCGATCAAGCAGATGGATGTGCCGGTGTTTGTCACCACCGATTCGCTGCTTCACCTCTACCACATCCAGTTTGACGAGACCCTGAAGCAGATCGAGCAGAAGGAATTCTATCCCGACCTGATCAAGATCAGTCAAGCCCTGCAGGCGGAAATGTTGAAACGATATGAAGAAAGTCCGGATTCGCTGCGGCCGGCTTATCTCAAGGGCGTGGGCTATTTCACGGTCGGGCTGAAGCTGCTCGAGCCGGAGGCGCCCCTTCCGGGAATGGTCAAGGACAAGGTGAACTGGGAACTGGACAAAATTGAAAAGCACGCCGGGTTTCCAAACGAGAATGAAGCCCGGGAAAAATCCATCTTCAGTTACGGCGAGGATTACTCGCAATATGTCCCGCGCGGCCACTACACCCAGAGCGAAGAGTTGAAAAGATATTTCAAGGCCATGATGTGGTATGGAAGAATGACCATGCTGATCAAGGGCGACCCCAAATACGGCCCGATGGAAAAAGCGCTGGTGTCTCCTGCCGAGGCCAAGGACCAGACCATCCTGGCCGCGGCCATTGCCGGGCTGGCGAGCGAACTCAAAATTGACAACCAGCCGCTGATCTCGAAATGGGATCGGATTTATGCGGTGAGCGCGTATTATGTGGGGTTCTCCGACGACCTGACCATTTATGAATACCAGGACGCGCTGCGTTCGCTCTTCGGCGCCAAGTTCAAGCCGGGCCAGCTCGCGGACCCGAAAACTTTTCTCAACTTCCAGGCCAAGGTGGCCGGGCTGCGCAAACCCGCGATCTATTCCGGCACCGGCGCCTCGGCCATAAACATGGACAAGGAAGGGTCGTTGAAGCCGGAGCAGTTGGTGGAAATCCTGGGCAAGACCCAGGGCTTCCGCTTCATGGGCCAGCGCTATGTGCCGGACTCGTTCATTCTCGGCCAGATGGTGGCGCCCACCATTGACCAACTCACGGGCAAGCCCGGCTTCACCACGGTCAATATTCCCGACTTCGGAAATGTCCGCGCCTTCCCCCGCGGCCTGGATG
>CAIUDS010000434.1 GCA_903897985.1 uncultured delta proteobacterium | reverse complement strand
CCTGGTTGACCGCTGGAGCCGGCGCAAAACCATATCAATCATGATCTTCCTCTGGAGCCTCGCCACCCTGGCCTGCGGCTTCACCAAAAATTTCTCGCAGATGCTGGTGGCGCGGGCCCTGATCGGCCTGGGCGAAGCCGGCTATGCCCCGGGCGGCACGGCCATGATTTCCGCGGCCTATCCGGAAAAGAAGCGCTCGCTGGCGCTCGGGATCTGGAACGCCTCGATCCCGCTCGGGATCGGCTTGGGCATGGCCGTGGGCGGATATATCGGCAAGCATTATCACTGGCGCAACGCCTTCGGCTGGGTGGCGATCCCGGGTATTTTTCTCGCCGTGGCCTGCTGGTTCATGCGCGACTATAAAACCGTTGCGCTTTCCAACGAGGCCGGGCCGGAAATGCCGGTGAAGGTTTCGCAAAGCCTGCTCCGGCAGTCATTGCGGCTGTTCACCGTCCCCTCCCTCATCTTCACCTACCTGGGCTTTGCCATGAACCAGGCCACCACCAACGCGATTTTAGCCTGGCTGCCCTCTTATTACACGCGCTTCGCCGGCATGGAGGTTGACCGGGCCGGCATGGTCACGGCGCTTTTGGCCTTGTCGGTTTTCCTGGGCGCGCCATTAGGAGGCGTCCTGGCCGATGCCTGGGGCAAACGCAGGCCCAATGCCCGGTTGCTCCTGCCCGCGATCACCTCGCTCATGACCGCGGTCATGCTGCTCCTGTCCTTTAATCTTGGCGCGGGCGGGTGGCTGCGCGCTGTTTTGAATGTGGCCTTTGGGATCATGATGGTCGCGTATGTGGCCCCGAGCGCCGCGGTTACGCAGGATGTGGTTCATCCGGGCCTGCGCGCGATTTCTTACGCTTTCAATGTTGTGACCATGCACCTGGTGATCGGCGGATGGTCGCCCATGATCATCGGCTATCTTTCCGATCGGATCGGGCTGGACCGCGCCATGATGCTGATCCCGGTTTTTTCCCTGGCGGCCGCGGTTATGTTTTTGCTCGGGAGCAGGTATTATGTCCGGGACCTGGCCCGGGCCGCCAAGGTGGACCTGGTGGAAGAAAAAACCTGATCGAACCGGCACGGTTTCCGGGCTTGGGAAAAATGTTGCCATCCCTTGAAATCTTGTTAATATAACTGGGCAGTAGTAAGATCATCCTGCCCAAAGAGATCGTCGGAAGCGACACCGAAATAAAATTTCAGGAGTGATAAATGGGAAAGATTCACGGCGGACAAATGGTGGTTCGGGCCTTGCAGAAAGAAGGCGCGAGCCATGTTTTCAGCATCAGCGGCGGCCACCTGGCCCCGATCTATGACGCGATGATAGACTCGGACCTTTGCCTCGAACACACCCGGCATGAGCAGGCCGCGGTGATGATGGCGGACGCGTGGGGCCGGCAGTTCGGCCAGCCGGGCGTGGCCATTGTCACGGCCGGGCCCGGCTTCACCAACGCGCTCACGAGCGTGGCCAACGCGCGCATGGCCAATGTGCCGGTGGTGATCATCGGCGGCGCGGTCCCGACCGACATGGTGGGCCGTCTGGACCTGCAGGAAATCCCCCAGATCGAGGTGATCGCGCCGCTGGTAAAATGGTCGCGCCGGGTGGTCAACCCCTCGGCGATCATGGACGCGGTGCACGAGGCGTTCCATCATGCCCGCTCGGGCAACCCCGGCCCGGTCTATCTGGAAATCCCGGCGGATGTCCTCGGCGCGCAGGTCGAAGAGGCGGACCTTAAAAACTGCGGCTCCCGGCCGGTGCTCAAAAGCGGCGGCGATCCCGCCTCGATCAAGGCCGCGGTGGATTTGCTCGCAAGCGCCAACAAGCCCATCCTGATCGCGGGCAGCGGCGCCTGGTTCGCCCGCGCCGGCGATAACCTGGTAAAGTTCGTGGAGCAGAGCGGGCTCCCGGCCTTTACCACCGGCATGGGCAAGGGCGTGATCTCCGACCGTCATCCCCTGTGTTTCGGACCCGGGTTCGCGGTCCGGCCGGGCGCGGCCCTGCCCGCTTTGGTGCAGGCCGATGTGGTCCTGCTCATCGCAACCCGCATCAGCCTGTTCTTCGCGCATGGAAACATCTTCAATCCCAACGCCAAGATCATCCTGGCCACCATTGACCCGGACGAGATCGGACGGAACCGCGAGACCGCGATCGGGATCGTGGGCGACGCGAATATCGTGCTCGGCCAGTTCATCGAGGCATCCAAAGGCAGGCTCAAACCGGAGAAATATTCGGGCTGGGTATCCGAGCTCAAGAAATTAGAGGAAGCCGGGCTGGCGGGATTCAAGTCCCAGCTTGAATCGGAGCAGGTGCCGATCCACCCGGTCCGGCTCTGCAAGGAGCTAGACAAATTTTTGAGCGAGGATGACTATCTGGCGGTTGACGGCGGGGACACTTCGGTCTGGATGAACCTGGTCCGGACTTATAGCAAGCCCGGGCACACGCTGGAAAGCGGCTTGTTCGGATGCCTGGGCGTCGGGCTGCCTTACGGGTCCGCGCTCCAACTCGCGCACCCGGGCAGCCGGGTGGCCGTGATCGTGGGAGACGGCGCAGTCGGGTTCAACTTCATGGAGTTCCACACCATGGTCCGGCTCGGCCTGCCGGTGGTGGTCGTGGTCAACAACGACCAGGCCTGGGGAATG
>CAIUDS010000433.1 GCA_903897985.1 uncultured delta proteobacterium | reverse complement strand
TTGCCGCCTCCTCCGCGCGCCGCCTGGTAGCACTTCCCCGGCTCGTACCCGATTTTTTCCCAGATCAGGGGCCGATTGTAAAAGGCCGCCATGAACATGGCTTTGGTGCCGATCACGGCCCAGCGCAGAAACATGGATCTGCTTTGCTCACACCTTTCCAGGAACCGACTCTGCTTCTCCGGTTTCATCCAGGTCAACAATTGAAATTTGAAAAACAAAACCGGCGCCAGTTCCCAGCTCCAGGCCAGCGCCTTCAGGCCCCGAAGCGCGGAAGGGTATGGGGCAAGCCTTTCCAGGATCTTGTCCACCAGGCCGAGGTCATGCGCGCCCGGATAGTCAGGCCCGCCCGACGGGATAATCCTTTCCGCCAAGTCCTCTAAAATCTTGCGCGTGCGTTTGCCAACCGTTTTCGCTTCCGTCATGTCTCTCTCCTTCTCCTGACCAACTCCCGGATTCCAAGCACGCACAGCCCGGTGAGCACGCCCAGGGCATCCGCAAGAAAATCCTTGAACTCGCAACTCCGGCCCGGAATACTCCTTTGCAGCAACTCGAGCAGCAGACCCAGGTTAATCCCAAACAGCGAAACAAGCAAAACCGAGCGAAAATTCCGCCGCGGGTGATAAAAACCGATCAGGCCGAAGGGGACATAAAAAACAAAGTGCGCCAGCTTGTCCGCGCCTTTCGCCAGGTGAATGCCGGTCTTGGGAGTTAAGCTGAGCAGACAAATCACAGAAATCCAACTGAAGAAAATGATCCAGAAACCGCGCTTGTTCTTGACCGCCGGCTCCATCCCGTCTCACATTTTATACTTGCCGAAATCCTCCGGGTCCAGGCTTTCCAGGATCTCCGTCCATTTATCTTTGTTGTCCTCGCTGAACTCGCTCTCCCGCGCATCCAGTTGCCGCGATTTGTCCAGCACCTCCTGGTTCACGAAAATCGGGGCCTCCGTCCGTAGCGCCAGCGCAATCGCGTCGCTCGGCCGCGAATCCACCGCAATCTCCGACCCGTCCGGCTTGATATAAAGCAGGGCATAATAAGTGTTTTCCTTCAGCGCCGTGATCTCGATCTTCACGATCGGCGCCTTCAACTGGTCCAGGATGTTTTTCAAGAGATCGTGCGTGAGCGGCCGGTGGACCTTGATCTTTTCCAGCTCCATCGCAATCGCGCTCGCCTCCAAAAGCCCGATCCAGATCGGCAGCGTGTGCTTGCCTTCCGCGTCCTTCAAAATCACGATCGGAATATTGCTCACCGGGTCCAGGATGATCCCGCTTACCTTCATCTGAATGAACATGGTTTCTCTCCTTGCAAGCTTTCTTTGCCTTTGCCGGCCTCGAGCGCCTCTCCGAGCAATGAATGTTTCAGGCCTCTATCTATTTTGACCCAAACCAGTTCGCCCTTCAAGTGTTCATGGCCCGCCCGCGCAATATGCGCCAGCCGGCCCTCGCGGGTCCTGCCGGTCAGCCGTTCCCGATCATTCCGGCTTTCGCCCTCCACCAGGATTTCCTTGACCCGGCCCGCCGAGGCCCGGTTCTTTTGCTCCGTGATCTCCGACACCAATTTTTCCAGGCGGTAGAGCCGCTCCAGCTTGACCTCCTCCGCAACCTGGTCCGCATAGCCCGCGGCCCGCGTCATCGGCCGCGAACAATAACGAAAAGTGAACGCCTCGTCGAACTCGAGCTCCCGGCACAATTCCAAGGTCCGCTCGAAATCTTCTTCGGTCTCGCCCGGGAAGCCCACGATCAAATCCGTGCCGATCCCGACTTCGGGCATGGCCGCGCGCAGTTTCCGCGCTAGACCGAGATATTGTTCTCCAGTGTAGCCTCTGCCCATCAGACCCAGCACGCGGTCCGACCCGGCCTGCAACGGCATATGGATCTGCTCGCAAACCTTATCCTCTTCCGCCATCGCTGCGATCAGCCGGTCCGACAAGTCCTTCGGATGATTGGTCGTGAACCGGATCCGCTCAAGCCCATCCACTTTCGCCGCTTTCCGCAGCAGTTCCGGAAAATCCATCCCAAAGCCGTTTTTCATGCCATAGGAATTAACATTCTGGCCCAGGAGAACAACCTCCTTCACGCCCCGGCCGGACAGCGACTCCAACTCGGAAATGATGTCCTCCGGCCGCCGGCTGAGCTCCGGCCCGCGCACATAAGGCACCACGCAATAGGCGCAAAAAT
>CAIUDS010000432.1 GCA_903897985.1 uncultured delta proteobacterium | reverse complement strand
GTCATTCCGGTCCGCGCCGTGTTCGTGGAAATCGGTCTGGTTCCCAATTCCGAGTTCGCCCGGGGATTTCTCGAACTCAATCCCGCGGGGGAAATTATTGTGGACTGCGCCTGCCGGACCAATGTGCCCGGGGTGTTCGCCGCGGGGGATGTGACCACGGTCCCGGAAAAACAGATCATCATCGCCGCGGGCGAGGGCGCCAAGGCCGCGCTGGTCGCATACCGCTGGCTGATCGCAAATGGAAAAATTTGAACCCGGAGCGGAACATGGCCATCCTTGACGACAAAACCAAAAAGATCGTGCTCGAGGAGTTAAAAAAACTCACCGGGCCGGTGAAGCTGGTTTATTTTACCCAGGAGCTTGAATGCGACATGTGCCGGCGCGCCCGGGAAATCCTGATGGAACTCAAGGAACTCAGCAACTTGATCACGGTTCAGGTCCACGATTTTGTGCTGGACACGGACCCGGTCTCGAAATACGGCATCGAACGGATCCCGGCCACGGTGATCCTGTCCGGCGAGGAAGACTTCGGGTTCCGATATTACGGCGTGCCCACGGGATACGAATTCTCCGTCCTGCTTAATATGATCGTTCTCGCCAGCCGGCGCGACACGGGCCTGACCCCGAAGGTAAAGGACGAACTGAAGAAAATCATCAATCCGCTTGAGGTCAAGATTTTCGTGCTCCCGACCTGTCCCCATTGCCCGAGGGCCGCGTTTTCCGCCGGAAAATTCGCCTTTGAAAACCGCAACCTCAAGGTCAGCGTGATCGAGTCCGCGGAATACCCGGACTTGGTTCAGAAATACGCGGTCATGGGAACCCCTAAAATCGTGATCAACGAGACGGTCTCCTTTGACGGCGCGCTCCCCGAACCCCTGTTCATCGCCCACCTGCTCCATGCCCAGGAACACCTCCTCGAAAAAGCCCGCCAACCGGTCGGAACGGCTTAAGCGGTTTCTATTTTCTCCGGCCGATAATCTTTTCCTCATCCCAAGTGTCTGGGGTGACATCCTGGGCTTTGAGGTCGGTCTTGACCACGCGAAGGGTTTCGGTTTTGGGAAACTCGGACACGATGCGGATATAGCGCGGGATCATGTAGCGGGGCATTTCCCGCGCGCAGAAATCATAGAGTTCGCGCGGATCGAGCTTCACGCCCGGTCTCGGGATCACCGCCACCATGACATCGTCCTCTCCCAGGTCCGACTTGATCGCATAGGCCGCGGCCTCGAGCACCGCGGGGAATTTCTCCACGATCTTTTCAACCTCGTAGCTGGAGATGTTTTCGCCGCGCCGGCGCATGTTGTCGGACTTGCGATCCACGAAATAGAGGAACTCAGCAGCGTCGTAATAAACCAGGTCGCCGGTATGGAGCCAGCCGCCCCGGAGTTTTTTCTCCGTGGCTTCCTCGTTCTTGTAATACTCGACCGGTTTTTCTTTTTCCGGGACCTTGAACACCAACTCGCCCGGAGTATGAGGTCCGACCTCCTTCATGTCGTCGTCCACGACCTTCCCGTTCGGCGTTGGCAGTTTGCCGATGCTTCCGACCGGCGCATTGCCCATGTTGAAGACCGCGTTGAAGCCGCCGTCCACTGCGCCGTAAAACTCGATGATCTTCAGTCCAAAGCGGTCCTCGAATTTCTTCCAGAGCGCAGCCGGGCAAGCCGCGGAGAGCACCACCCGCACGGGGTTGTCTTTATCGTTCGGCTTTTCGGGCTGTTTCATAAGGATGGGGATCATGGCGCCCAAGGCGTTGAACTGGGTGGCGCCGTAATGCCGCATCTCATCCCAGAAGCGGGTGGCGGAAAATCGTTTGCCCAAGGCGAGTGAGGCCTCGGCCCAGAGGGCGGAGCAGAGCGAGACATAGAGGGCGTTGATGTGGAAGAGCGGGAGACAGGTGTAAAGGGTGTCGTCCGGCTTGAGCACGAGCCTGGCGAGCAGGGCCATCCGGCTCACGCCCATTTTGCCGTAGCGATAGACCACGCCCTTGGCGCGGCCGGTGGTGCCGGAGGTGTAGAGGATCAGGGCAAGGTCGCCATTTTGCGGACGCACTTGCGGACGGATGTGAGGCTCGGTCTCGATCCAGTCCTCGAAAATTTTGACCCCGGCCGGGAGCTCGAGCGAGGGCAGGGCATCGCGCAGGCTGACAATTGCCCGTTCGACCCGCGGCGTTTGCCCCCGGACCCGTTCATAACGGTCGAGCAGGCTGTGATGGACGAACAGGATTTTGGCGTCGGAATGATCGAGGATATAGGCGAGGTGCTCGCCCTTGAGTTCGGTGTTGACCGGCACGGTGTAGCCGCCTATCTTTTGGATCGCGAAATGAGCGTAAAGGGTCTCGGGAGAGTTGGGGATCATGACCGCGATTCCCACGCCGCGGCCCGCGCCGAGCTTGAGCAGGCCGTGCGCGACCTGGTTGGCCCGCGCGTCCATCTCCTCATAGCTGATCCGCTCGCGCTCGAACAACAAAAAGGTCTTGCCCCCGAGCGACTCGGCCTTCATTTCCAAAAGTTCATGATAGCCGAACTCGGACATGTGTCCTCCCCAGTCCCACCGTTGGCATCTTTAAATCTTATCATGATAAAATCATAGAGTTCAAAAGGAAGCAGATTGAAAAGCATTGCAAGGGCAAACATGAAAACTTTCCGCGGCCGGAGCCTGGTCTTCATCATGGCCTGTGTCGGCGCGGTTTGTCTTCAGCCGGCATTGGTCTCGGCCCAAGGCGCGGCAGTAAAGGGCGATGAACGAGCATGGCCGGAAGTGACGGCCGAGAGCAAGCCCTGGACCTATTGGTGGTGGATGGGGAGCGCGGTGGAGAAGGCGGAGATCACGAAAAATCTCGAGCACTATTGCGCAGCGGGCCTGGGCGGGGTTCACATCATTCCGGTCTATGGAGTGAAGGGCTGGGAGGATCGTTATATTGACTACCTGTCTCCCGAGTGGATGGAGATGTTTGCTTATACGGTCAAAGAGGCCGGCCGGCTGGGCATGGGAGTGGATATGAGCACCGGCACCGGCTGGCCCTTTGGCGGCCCGCAAATCACGCCGGCGTTCGCGGCCAAGAGGGTCAAGATTTCCCGAACGGGAAATAATTTCACGGCCAAGGCGGAGGGCACCGGCCAGAAGGTTAAACGCGCCGCGCCGGGCGGAGAGGGTCTGGTGATGGACCCCTTTTCGCGCGAGGCCCTGGACCTTTACCTGCGGCGTTTTGACCAGGCTTTCGAGAAAACCGGCGCGCGGCCGCGGGCATTTTACAATGATTCCTACGAGGTCTATGGCGCGGACTGGACCGCGAACCTGTTGGAAGAATTCAAGAAGCGCCGCGGCTACGATTTGCGCGGGCATTTGGGGGCGCTGGCGGGCAAAGGCGATAAGGATTATATCTCGCGGGTGAGGTGCGATTTTCAAGAGACCATCTCCGACCTGCTCCGAGAAAAATTTACCAAACCATGGACGGACTGGGCTCATGGCCAGGGCGCGATCACCCGGAACGAGGCGCACGGCTCGCCCGGCAACCTGCTTGATCTTTATGCCGCGGCCGATATTCCCGAGACCGAGATTTTCGGTCCGAGCGGGTTCCCGATTCCGGGCCTCGAGTATTTCAAGACCATGCCGGAAGTTGAAGGCAAACCGGATGTAATCATGATGAAATTCGCGTCGTCCGCAGCCCATGTTGCTGGCAAGCCGCTCGTGTCCTCCGAGTCCTGCACCTGGCTCAACGAGCATTTCACGGTCACGCTGGCGCAAGTCAAACCCGAGCTGGACCAACTCTGGCTCGGCGGCATCAACCACATTTTCTTCCACGGCATCACCTATTCGCCGACCTATGAAGCCTGGCCCGGCTGGCTCTGGTATGCGGAGACCAACTTCGGCCCGAGCAACACCTTCTGGCGCGAGCTGCCCGCGCTCAACGCCTACATCGGCCGCGCCCAGGCGTTCCTCCAATCCGGCCAGCCCGACAACGACATCCTGGTTTACTGGCCAATCCATGACCTCTGGAGCGGGGTGTATGATGAGAGCCTCGGTGAGCGGTTGAACAATTCCTTCCGCGAGCTACGGAGAGGAAATCCGAAAGAATTTGCCCAAAGAACTCAGACCGCGTTCGTGAGATGGTATGAGGCAAGGAGTTCCTTGGTTGACCTGTTCGCGGTGCACAACAGTCAGGACTGGCTGACTGATACCGCTTTTGGAAAAGCCGCGAACCTAATGAGGCAGCAGGGCTTCAGTTTTGATTACATTTCCGACCGCATGATCGCCGGCACCCGTGTGCAAGACGGCAAAATCATCACCGCGGGCTCGTCCTATTCAGTCCTGGTCGTGCCCGCGTGCAAGTTCATGCCGGTCGAGACGCTGGAGAAACTGGCTGAGCTTTCCCGTTCCGGGGCAACAATTATTTTTCAAGATGAGCTGCCGGAAGATGTGCCGGGCTGGGGAAACCTTCAAGCGCGGCAAGACCGGATGAAAAGTCTGAAGGCCGAACTCAAGACCAGCGGGAAGGCGCGGATCGGCAAGGACCTGATGGAATCGCTGCAAAAGGCCGGCGCGATCCGGGAGCCGATTGCGGAACATGGGAATGGATTTGTGCGGCGGCGGGATGCTCAAGGCTGCATTTATTTTTTCAGCAATCTGACTGCCGAAGCGTGGCAAGGCTGGACGCCGCTCGGAAAGAGCGCGGAATCCGCAATGATCTTTGATGCCTTGACCGGGAAAAGCGGAAAGGCCGCGCTGAAAAAAGGCGGGGCCGGAGAAACCCTGGTCTATCTGCAACTCGAGCCCGGCCAATCGCTTATTCTGCGAACCCTTGACCGCGGGCAGGCGCAAGGCGAACCTTGGCGCTTCTTCAGCCCCGCGGGCGAGTCAATTGTAATCAGCGGGCAGTGGCGGATCGAGTTTATCGAGGGCGGTTCGGAACTTCCCGATCCCGTAACCCTCAGCGACTTGAAATCCTGGACCGACCTTGGGGACCGGGCAAAATGTTTTTTCGGGACCGCCCGCTACACCATCGAATTCAACCTGCCCGACCCGGCCAAGGCGGACGAGTGGGTGCTCGAATTGGGCAAGGTTCATGAGAGCGCGAAAGTCACGGTGAATGGACATCCGGCCGGCGGGTTATTTTGTCATCCCTTTAAACTCGGGATCGTCGCGTTCCTTCAGCCCGGCCTGAACCGGCTCGAACTGGAGGTCACCAACCTGCCTATCAACCGCATCATCGAGATGGACCGGGAAAAGGTTAAATGGAAAAAGTTCCATGATGTCAATTACCCGAGCATGAACGGCCCGGCTTTTGACGCGGCCGGGTGGAAGCCTTTCTCATCCGGCTTGCTCGGCCCGGTGAAACTTGCGCCGGAAAAGAGTGTGCCATGAACTCGCGTTTTCTCGTCAGGTATTTTCCCGCGACAG
>CAIUDS010000431.1 GCA_903897985.1 uncultured delta proteobacterium | reverse complement strand
CTGGGCAACGACCTCTGGGTGTTTTGCTCGGACGAGACCGGGAAGCTGGGGGAAAAGCCCTGTCTCCACTGGGAAAAGAGCGTGCTCACCGCGAGCGAGAAAAAGCTGGGGTTCATGGGCGAGATGCTGACTTTTGTGGACCTGAACGGGGATGGCTTGGCGGATATCATCAAGGTTAAATTCGGCTCGGTCGAACAAAGGGTCAATATCCAATACATAATCTATTACGGCCGGCCCGGGTTAAACTATCCCGCGGTCCCGGACCAGAAGATCAGTTCCGAGGGCTTCCGCGCCGACTTCGGGGCTTATGACATGAACCACGACGGCAAACGCGACATCGTGGTTCCGTCCTTCCACTTCGCCCCGGCCCAGGCCTTCAAGATGCTCACCGACAACACCGTCAAGGTCCAATTCAAAATCTTCCTCATCCAGCCGAACGGCCGCTACGCCCAGGACTCGGGAAATGAATATGCCAAGCCCGACAAGCGCATCCAGCTCAATTACCGGATCAATGTTTTGGCCATCATCATGGACCCCGAGGCCATGATCAAGGGCGAGTTCAATCCCCTCGTGTATTTCGGCGCGGATGTCAACGGCGACGGCTACCCCGACCTGGTCGCGGACAACGGCGCGGACACCTTGAATATCTATTTCGGAAACAAGAATGCGGATTACGCCTTAAGCACGCCCAGCCAGAGCCTGGGCCTGGAGAGCTCGTTTGTCTATGACTTCGCGGATTTAAACGGCGACAAAAAGGTTGACCTGATTACCTACTACGAGAGCGAGGAGCGGGTGCAGGAAAAGCGGAAGGCGATGGAAGACGCGCGCCGGGCGCAAGCCGCTTCCGGGCCGACCGCGGAGGGCAGCGAGGAAGCGGATTTGAAGAAGATTGCGGAGGCCAAGGAAGAAACCCGGATCCGGGTTATTGTTTGGAAGTGATGGGATCGGGACTAAAGTCCCCCGCACAGAATAGTTATATAGTCAGAGAATTTTAAGCAGATAGTTCTCCAGCATCTTCGCATCATCCACCTGTTCCACCTTGGCCGCGTCCACCGGTTCCACCTTTTCGACGGCCTTTTCCGGGGGCTGTTCCGCGGCCTTCCCCTCCTTCGGGGCCCGGGGGATGCCCAGGAATCCCGGTTCCACCTGGTAGGCGACATCCTTGTAAATCACCGAGTCCATGTAGATGTCGGCCTTGGCGCTTTTAAGTTGTGCCTCCGTGAAAATCTTGCCGATCAGCTGGTTCGGGTCGAGAGAGCCTTCCGCCAGATAAAGGAATTTGAAAGCCGGGATCAGCTTGAAAACCTGCCGGTTCTTGGAAAGGATGCTCAGCTCGTCGTCCTTGAGCTCGGCCTGGTCCTGCTCAAACAGGGCGTCCAGCACCTGCTGCGAAATGAAAATTTTCTTCTCTTCCGCCATGGTTCTATACTTTAGCCAACTTTTGTGCACTCTGTCAAGACCCGGTCCGGCCACCCTGCCCGCGGCCCGGCTTTTGGCGTTTTGGGGTTGCGCGCAAAGTGCTTGACAAAGCGGGGTTTTTGGCAAGAATAGGAGAACGCGTTTTAATAACCGAGAAGGAGGAATCGAGAGATGAAAGGAAAAGCTGGTTACATAATTGGGGCCATAATCGTTTTTCTGGTGGGCATCTTGGTTGGGGAGTTGGCCGGAGGGGGCCTGAGCAAGCGGGGCATGACCCTGAAAGGGGGCATGACCCTCGAGGCCAAGCTGGCCGAGCTTGACCAGAAACTGGGCGATCTTCAGGCCGGGGCCAAAGGCGGCGGGGGCCAGCTCCAGGAAGGCAAGGAATATAAATTTGATATCGAGAAAAGCCCGGTGCTGGGCAATCCCAAGGCCAAGGTCAAGCTGGTGGTTTTCAGCGATTTGCAGTGCCCCTTCTGCGAGAAAACCGAGGCCGTGCTGGAGGAACTGGTTCGGTCCAACCCGGACAAATACGCGCTCTATTTCAAGACCAAGATCATCCACGAAGGCGCCGTGCTCGAGCACGAGGCCGCGTATTCGGCTCAGGCCCAGGGCAAGTTCTGGGAACTGAGCGACCTGTTTTTCTCGAACCGGGCGGAAATGATCAAGATCAGCGGCGAGGGCGAGGACCCCTTGAAGACCAAAATATATGAACTGGCCGGCCAGGCGGGGGTTAATATTGATGAGTTGAAGGCGGACCTGGAAAGCCACAAGTATCTGCCCCAGATCGAGGCGGAAGACAAAGAAGCCAAAGCCAATTCCATCAACAGCACCCCGTCGGTTTTCATCAACGGATATTTCTACGGATACAATCCCGCGGACATCAAGGCCAAGGCCATGGAATTGCTGGAAAAGCCGGAGGCTCCCAAAGCCGAAGCCAAAGCGGAAGGCCTCGAGGCCAAGTTCGCCGATATTGACAAAAAGCTCGAGGATTTGAAAGCGGCGATGGCCCAACGGCAGAAACCGCAGGCCCCGCAGGGACCGGAGCAGGGCAAGCTCTTCTCCTTCGACCTCTCCGGCGCGCCCGTGCTGGGCCCCAAAGACGCCAAGGTCAAGCTGGTGGTTTTCAGCGATTTCCAATGTCCCTATTGCGAGCGGATGGCCAAGTTCCTGGAAGACCTCCAGAAACAGAATCCCGGACAGGTGGCGATCATCTATAAGAATTTCGTGGTCCACCCCACCGCCGGCGTGGAGCATCAGGCCGCCATGGCCGCGGCCTCCCAGGGCAAGTTCTGGCAGATGCACGACCTGCTGTTCTCGAACCGGGACTCGCTGGTCCAGCTCGGCGGACAAGGCCCGGACAAGCTGAAAGAAAAACTCATGGAGTTCGCCAAACAGATCGGCTTGAACGCGAGCCAGTTTCAGAAGGATCTGGACAACAACGCCTACGATGAAGTCCTCAAGGCCAATATGGAAGAGGGCCGCAAAGCCGGCATCACCGGCACCCCCAGTGTTTTTGTCAATGGATATTTTTACGGGTACAGCCCGGATGCGCTCAAGACCAAGGTTGAGGAGGAAATCAAAAAGTGAGGATATTGGGCGCGGGAATCTGCGCGGGCCTGGCTTGGCTGGTCTTGGCCGGGAGCGCCCGGGCGCAGGAAGCGCGCGAAAAGCCGGGCTATCCCCTGCTCGAGGTTGAAAGACCGCTGACGCTCCCGCGCGGAATCACCGAGATTCCGGCCGGGCTTTCCTATTTCGACGCCGACCGGTTTTTCAACGCGGACGGCGAATCCACCGCGTTCGCGGATTCCGACGATTGGAGACTCTTAACCGTCCTGATTGAAATGGATTACGGGTTGGCTTCCTGGCTGGAGGTCGGCGCCGGCATCCCCTATTATTCCGGCCGGCAATTCTCCGGGGAAGGAGACAACCTGGGGGACCTGTTCGGGTTCGCCCGGTTCAAGCTCCTCGAGAACAAGGCCAAAACCCGGGAGTTGGCGCTGGATTTCAAAACCAGTTTCCCGACCGGGGATTCCGACATCGTCATGCAACTGGAAAACAAACGCTTTTTCCAGAAAAACCTTCGGACCGGAGACCCGAGCATGGATTTCTTTTTCGGGCTTTCCGGCCGATGGACTTATAATAAAATGGCCTTCCGGGGCGGGTTTGCATACGGCTACCGCCTGGAGGGAGAGATCAAGAGCGGGATCGAGGCGGTCGAGGATACGGTTAAATTCGATCCGGGCGAAAGTTTTGACGCGCATTTCGATTACCTTTATCAAATCCGGAGCTGGCTGGTGGGCACGATCGGCCTGGACTATTCGGAGCAGGCCGCGAATAAAATTGCCGGGCAAAGCCAGGAT
>CAIUDS010000430.1 GCA_903897985.1 uncultured delta proteobacterium | reverse complement strand
GTTATTTTCAGCGCGACTGGACGACATAGGACTCGGGAGGTTGTTAACCTCTCAGACTCTTGGCCGACAGAATCATCATTGGTCCAGGCAGGGTCACAGACCCTGCACCCTCGGGTTTAGCCCGAGTGCAGGAAAAAAAGTTGTGGCTTTGTAGAACAGCAAAAGACGGTTTTTACGGGGAAGGAGTATGCTGAGTTCGGCGTGCGTAAGTCATTGAATTTTAAAGTCTGCGAACCCTCATCCGTCCCGCTTTAAGACGCGACTACGGAGGGCAAGCAAGAGTGTCTGCACCACGAATACTTGCACGAAGTTGATCGCAGGCAAGATGCCTGCACCACAAAGGAGTGCCCGGGGCCCCTAGCAGAGTGTGCGCCACAAATTACATTGTCGCGGGACAGGAATGTCCCGCCGCACTACCAGGAAAGGCGCTCGCGCGAAAAGGAATTACGCATCACTTGACGAAGATGGTTTCGCAGGAAGCCGAGCCCGGGATTTTGGATGGGACGCCTTTGGCGGTCAGGTCGAGTTCAGTGGGTCCGAAGGCGCGGTAGTAAAAGGGCTTGGCCACGAAGGTTTGGATGGTCCATTTCACGGCCTTGCTCGCGGCGGACTTGTCGAGCTTTTCGAGCACATCCATTTTTTCAATCACGCGGCTGGAGTCGAAACTTATTTTGCCGGAGTAATCGGGGTGCTTGAATTCATAGAGGATGCGCTGGGGATAGTTTTTCTGGCCGGCCGAGTCGAACCTGAATGAGGACTCGGTCACGGTCAGGTCGGTTGTTGCCATGAGCACTTGCTGGTCATTGACCAGGGCCACGACCGCCACGGTTTGGGAGCCGAAATTTTCCGGCGCGCCGAAGCTGGAGATGATCAGGTTTTGGTCGGGGGAGAAGAACTTGAGGTTATGCCAGGTCCGCTCGAAGTCGGTGGAATTGGCGTTATACCAGCTATGATCGGCATAGCCCCAGCCGGAGGCCGCGACTTTCTTGCCGTCGTAATAGATGTATCCGCTGACCCGGGCGCGCGGGGCCGGATAGTTGATGCAGAAATAGATGTCCTTTTTCTCGCCGAACCAGGCGCAGCCGTCGCCGAGCTTGAAGCCCGGGGTCGGACTCGCGAATTCCAGTTCGAAGCCGAGTTTTTCCTGGCGCACATTCAGTTTCTGGTTCTTGTCGTCGCCGGAGAGGAGGTTGTCGCCGATCTTGAGCGAGAAATTATTGGCGCCGACTTTCAAGTCCGCGGGCGCGAAATCTTTTTCCGTGGTAAGCCGTTTGCGGTCCGGGGTGATGATGGTGAGGGTGAGGGCGGGCTGATTTTTTTTCATGCCCAGGTTGGAAACGAGCAGTTGAATATAGGCGATCTCGCCGGAGTCGAGGTAGGCGATGAAGAAATAGCTTTCGGTGTACCACATGGTTTCGGCGTAGTGCAGTTTGAGGTCGGCGAGCGCGAGGTTGTGGGGCTTTCCCTTGGAGCCGTCTTTTTCGAGGAACAGGCTGATCGGATCCGCGGCGGCCGCGGTTCGCGCCATTAGCAAAACCACCAATAGACCGAAAGCCATTTTTTTCATTTGCCCTCCTTGGCCACCTGATCAAAACATTGCCGGAATTTTTCCGGCAACTCGGACGGGGCCGGTTTTTGCGGAACCAGCTTTTCCAACGGCCGGGAATTGAAGCTGTTCAAAAAAACCACGGTCCGGTTTTCGAGCTTCCCCTTCCGGGCCAGATCAATTATAGCAGAAAGACCTTTCCCGGTATAGGTGGTGTCCAGCTTGAGCCCCTCCAGGTCGCGGGCCAAGCGCACGGCTTCCTTGCCGGAATCGGTCGGCGCCGCATAAGCGGGCCCGGCATAATCATGGAGCACGGTGAACTCGGAAGCGGGCAGTTTGAGGTCGGGCACGGAAGGATCGTTTTCGCGCAGGAGCTTGAGCGCGGAGCGGGCCAGGCGGGAAGCCATGTAGGAGTTGGCGCCGATTTTGTCATAGACGCGGACGCCGATGACTTTGGTTTTCAGTCCGGCCATTTTCATTCCGAGCACCAGCCCGGCAAGGGTCCCGCAACTGCCCACGGCGCAGAAGACATGATCCGGCTCCGGCAGCAGGCCGGCCTTGACCTGCTGCGCAAGTTCCAGACCGGCATTGACATACCCGAGCACGCCCAGCGCATTCGAGCCGCCGGCCCAGATGAAATAAGGGCGGGCGCCGGAAAGCCAGTGGCGGAGATAGACGGAAATAATTTGGTAAGCCGCGGCGAGGTTGTTGCCGGCGTAAGCCAGTTCGCACCCGAGCGCGAAGTTGGCGAGCAGGTTATTCCTTGCGTATTCCTGGCCGCACTGCGGGACCATCACGCAAGCGGGTTTCAGCCCGAGCTTGTTCGAGAGCACGGTGGTGGCGAGCGCGTGGTTGCTGCCCCAGGCGCCCAGGGTGAGCACGACCTTCCGGTTTTGGCGCAGGGCGTCGGCGAGCAGGAACTCGAGTTTGCGGATCTTGTTGCCGCCGTATTCGGGGTGGGAGAGGTCGTCGCGCTTGCAGTAGAGTTGAGCCAGGCCGATTTCTTTTCCCAACCGCTCCAGGCGCGGGACCGGGGTTGGAAACTCGCCCAACTGAACCCAGGGAATTTTGCCTTGGAGGCTCGGGAACCTCTCGAAAATAACAGGTTTCAGCGCCACTTTATCCGAAGAAAACCTTGGCCACTTCGTAGAACTCCGGCGGAACCTGGCGGTTCTTGTGAACGCATTCCTCAAGCGGAACCGGAATTACCTGCGTTCCCCGCAAGGCCGCCATTTGCCCCCATTGTTCCTTGTGCACCATGTCAATAGCGCAAATCCCGAAGCGGGTGGCCAGGACCCGGTCAAAGGCGGTAGGGGTTCCGCCCCGCTGAACATGGCCGAGGATGGTGGTCCGGCAGTCAACTCCGGTCATCTTTTCGAGGTCCCGGGCCAGGGCCACGCCAACCCCGCCCAATTGGACATGGCCGAAATCGTCAACCTTGTCGCTCTTCAGATAGGCGTCCTTCTTGCCCTCCGGGCACGCACCTTCCGCGATCACCACGATGCTGAAAGACCTGCCCCGCTCCCGTCGGGCATTGATCAATTGCACAATGTCGTCCAGATTGAAAGGCACCTCCGGGATCAGGACGATGTCCGCGCCGCCGGCGATTCCGGAATAAGTCGCGATCCAGCCCGCATGTCTGCCCATCACTTCCACGATCATGATCCGGTTATGCGATTCCGCGGTGGTGTGGAGCCGGTCAATGGCCTCGGTTGCGATCTGGACCGCGGTGTCAAACCCGAAGGTGTAATCGGTCCCGTCCACATCGTTGTCAATGGTCTTGGGCACCGCCACGATATTCATGCCGGATTTCCAAAGCTCCAGCCCGGCGCCCAGGGTATCATCCCCCCCGATCGCGATCAGGGCGTCCAGCCGCAGCTTCTTGTAGTTTTCCAGGACCAAAGATTTTACCTCCGGATTCTTGACCGGATTGGTCCGGCTGGTACCCAGGATGGTGCCGCCCCGGTGAATGATCCCGGAGATGGAATCGCGGTCCAGGTTGCTCCATTCAAAATCCAGCAATCCCGCCCAGCCGTTCTTGATACCGATGAATTTGAAATTATATTGCCGCATGCCTTTTACCACCGCGGCCCGGAGCACCGCGTTCAGGCCCGGACAGTCTCCGCCTCCCGTGAGAATACCAACACGCTTGCTCATTTCTAATCTCCTCCTTCACATATGCACTTGAAAAACTTGAAGCTATATTAAGCAGAAACCTTTTTTATTTCAAG
>CAIUDS010000429.1 GCA_903897985.1 uncultured delta proteobacterium | reverse complement strand
CAACGAGCCGACCGCGGCGGTGCTCGCCTACGGCTACAAGAAAGAGGTGAGCAAGAACCTGCTGATTTATGACCTGGGCGGGGGCACCTTTGATGTTACGGTGATGAATGTGGAGAACAAGGTTTATCAGGTTCTGAGCACGGTGGGAGACACCTTTTTGGGCGGAATAGATTTTGACAACCGGGTGGTGGAATACCTGGCCGAAAGGTTTGAGCGGGAAACCAAGATTGACCTGTCCGGAGACCGGGTGGCCCTGCAGCGGCTCCGGATCGCCTCCGAAGAAGCGAAAAAAGAGTTGAGCGTCCGCAAAGAGGCCGAGATCAAGTTGCCCTTCATCGCCTCCGGGCCCCAGGGCGCCATTGATTTGGAATACCATCTCAAGCGCGAGGAACTGGAACTGCTTACCGGCAAGCTGATTGACAAGACGCTGGATATCTGCCATTCCGCACTGGATATCGCGGGTCTCGCGACCGGGCAAATTGACGACATTGTGCTGGTGGGCGGCCAAACCCGGATGCCCATGGTCTGGGAAAAAATCAAGAACTATTTCAACAAGAGCCCCTCCAAAGGCGTGCATCCGGATGAAGCAGTCGCCATCGGCGCGGCGATTATGGCCGACATCATCACCCGTGGGGAGACCGGGGTGCTGCTCTTGGATGTGGTTCCGCTTTCCATCGGGCTGGGGCTCCCGGACGGAAGGTTTAAGGTGATCGTGCCCAAAAATACCACGGTGCCGGTCAAGAAGTCCATGGTTTTCACCACCAACAAGGACAATCAACCCTCGGTCCAGCTTGTGGTCATGCAGGGAGACAGCGCCTTTGCCAAGGACAATGAATTGCTTAGCAAGGTGGCGCTGACCGGACTGCCGGCCATGCCTAAGGGAGAGGTAAAGGTGGAGGTGACCTTTTCCGTGGATACCGAAGGCATCCTCACGGTCACGGCTCAGGACAAGGCCACCGGAAGAGCGGTCAAAACCCAGATTTCCGGCCGGGCTGATTGACCGGGAAAATCCGGGCGGAGAGGAATGAAGAGACTGCTATTTTCGTTTTTAATGGTCATTATTATTCCCGGCCGGTCCTATTGCCAGGAAAAGGATGAGCCGGCGCAAGAAGAAACAGATTCCCGGAACGAAATTCACCCGCAGCCTAAGGAATATTTTGTGGATGTGCTGGCGCCGCATCTTTGGGAAGACACTCAGGCGATTTTTTCCACGGACAATATCCCGGCGCTGGCCGTGACCGGTTTTGTGACCGGGATCGCCGCGACGCAGGACACCGATTTCCGCGAATCCTGGCTGGCGCATGACCGCCTCGCGGGCTGGGAAGTGGTTGGCAACACCTGGGGGGAAGGCTACACCCAGGCCGGGCTTGCACTGGGGTTCTGGGGAGCCGGCTGGCTCGCGAAAGATCAAAAGCTGGCCTCCACCGGCGAGGTATTGATGGAAGCGGAAATCATTAACGGCGTGGTCACCACCGCGGCCAAGGCCCTGGTCGGGCGCACGCGGCCGGACCTGTCGGGCGACGATTCTTTTCCCTCCGGTCATACCAGCGATTCCTTCTGCTTTGCCGCGGTGATTGACGACCGCTACGGCCATGCCTGGGGCATTCCGGCCTATGCCCTGGCCGCCTTTACCGGTCTCTCCCGCATCGAGAGCGACAAGCACTGGCTGAGCGATGTGGCCATGGGCGCCGGCCTGGGCATGGTCATCGGCTATTCCGTTTCTCGAAACCACGATGATTGGCCCTATGAAAAACGCTGGCGCCATACCGAAAAAAAGCCGCTGGGGAATGCGCAATTGATCCCGATCATTCCGCAGGACGGCAAAGATGAGGCCGGCATTTCCGTATATATCCCGCTGAAATAACCTTCGCTTTACGGTTCAGCCGGTGCTTGCGGCCATCGGTTCCCGCAAAAAAGAACTGCGGTGGGCCCCGCTTGCGCGGAACCCACCGCGTTTTTAGTCTTTCCGACTTTCACAAACAAAAACAATTACTTTCGTCAGAGGCCGAAAAAAAGTCTCTGGCGCGCCACTGAGAGGCTGAACAGACTTTGGTCAGCTCAGCTTACTTGGCGGTTGTGCCTTGTTCCGGGGCCGGCGGCTGAGCCGTCGTTCCAGCGGTCGTGCTCGGTGCCGGGGCAGGGGCCTCGGGTGGAGCGGGCGGCGGCGCCGGCGGCTGGACTTCTTCCTGAGGCATAGGCTCTTCCGCGGGCGGCTGCTTCTTGCAGGAGAAGCCCGTGACCAGAACCATGGCCAAAGCCAAAGCCATTAATCCGCTAAACCATTTAGACATCCTTTTTTCTACCTCCTTTTTTTGAGTTTTTAATTTTACTCAAAAAAAATATTTTGTCAAGCCCGTTGCGCTTTATTTCAATTCGATCCTTTTCCGACCGGCCCGGCCTTACGGCTTGGACGGATTCGGCTGGGAAGGCGCCCCCGGCTGCGGGGCCGCGGGCGGCTGCGGTTCCGGAGGGCGAAGCCGAGTCATCTCGGCGTTGATGTCATCCGATAGCTTTTTCAGCACCCCCTGAAAATCATCCAATTGCTTCTTGATATCCGGATGATCGGCCAGGTAGGCATTGAATTTCTCTCGGGCCGCGTTGTCTTCAAAAGTCTTCTTCAGATCCTCATAGGCCACATCATGTTTGCCGCCCACCTCTTTGAATTTGTCAGAGGTTTCCTGCGTCAATTCTCTAATTTTAGATTCCAGCTCCGGGCCATAAGTTTTGGTTTCTTTCAGCAATTTATAGATTTTTTCCATCTGCACTTTTTGGATCCCGAGCCGCTCAGTCTCGAACTTAAAAAATTTCTCCGGCTCGAGCATTTTGCCCTCTTTTTCCGGCATGGGCATGGCCGGATTGCCGGCCTGGGTGGTCGCCTGGGTTTCCGGTTTAGGAGTTTCCTCCTTGGCTTCTTTCTGGCCCTTCTTGCAGGAGAAAGTCAAGGCCACAGTCAGCGCCATCGCCAATATCAAGATTCTCTTCATCAGCTACCTCCTAGCTAGATTGGCTATTAGTATGGTGAGATAAAATTAAATGTCAAGCGCAACCGCCCAAGCGGTTTGACCGGCCGGGGGATTAAAGATATATTCCGTTGGAAATGCCCAACCCGCGGAAGGTGATGCTCATCTCTTATGTTTATCCCCCGGCGCCCGGCGGGGGCAGCCCGCGGCTGGTGCGATGGACCCGCGCCCTTTCCCAAGCCGGGTATGAGCCGATTGTAATCACGGTCAAGCCCACCTTCACGCGGGGCGAGGACTTGAGCCTGCTTTCCGAGGTTTCCGGTCTGGCCCGGATCGAGCGGACCTCTTCGCTGGATCCCAAAAGGATTTTTTATCTATTCCAAAAACTGGCCCGGCCTCCCAAACCGGCCTCCAAGCAAAAGGAACTGACCAGGGAAACCGGAGCTACCGCGCCGGGATTCGCTTTCCGGCTCTATTCGGCCGCGCGGAACTGGTTTCTGATCCCGGATGAAATGATCGGCTGGGCGCCTTTTGCCGTTCTCCGCGCGCTCCGCATCATCCGCAAAGAGCGTCCCGCCCTCATCATCACCTCGTCCTCCCCACACAGCGTTCAACTCATCGGCCTGATCCTCAAAAAGATATTCCGGATCCCCTGGCTCGCCGATTTCCGGGACGCCTGGGCCCGGCACCCGTATTATTTATATCCCACCGGCTGGCATCGCCGGCTGAACGCGAAAATGGAAGCGGCCGTGATCAAAAATGCGGATGCGGCGACTTGGGCGTATGGTTTGAAGGATGCGGAAAAGGCTTATCCGCGGTTAAAGAATAAATTCCATTCTCTTCACAACGGTTTCCATGAAAAAGATTTCTCGGATGCGGTCCCGCTCCGGCAACCGGGCTTCAATCTCCTCTACCTGGGCGCTTTTTACGGGGCGCAGACCCCCAAGTTTTTTCTGGCCGCCTTGAAGAGCCTGCTCCAAAAGCGTCCCGAAATCGGCTCCGAACTCAGGGTCTGGATGATCGGACAGTTTAATCCCGAACATATCGAGCTGGTCAAAAGCTTTGGACTTCAAGACCAGGTTACGCTCAAAGAGTTCCTACCCCATGGCGAGATCGCCTCCTGGATGCTCTCCGCGGATGTCCTGCTCCTGTTCCTCGGCGCCGACCTCCGCGATTCCATGGTGATCCCAGGCAAGGTCTTTGAATACATCCGGGCTCCCGGATGGATCCTGGCCATGATCCCGGAAGGAGAAACCGCTGAAGTCTTGCGGGCCGCGGGCGGAAGCTTGATCGTGCCCGGCAGCCAGCCGGAAAAAATAGAAGCCGCGTTGCTGGAGCTTTACCGGCTTTGGAAACAGGGCCAAAAGCCCTCCCGCGACCAGGCCTATGTAAGCAGCAAGGAAGAGGATCAGCTCAAGCGGGAAATAATTAAAATAGTTTCTTCCCTGACTGCGACCAATCGGAAAACCTGAACCGAAACTTATTTGACCGGCTGCCCGATCTTCACCATCACCGCGCCATGCGGATCAACCGCCGCGGTGAAGCTCCCGTCGAAATTCCCCAGGTCCTTGCGCAGCCAAAGGTCGCGCGCGGGCTGCGAACCGCTCAATCCCAGTTCGGACCACTTCACGCCCACCTCCATTTTTGCGCCCGCGCGGTTGAACAGCGCCACGGCCACGGTCCCGTCCTCGAGCGGCCGCGACCAGACCAGCGCGTCCCCGTTCTCGGACACGAGCGTGGCGGCCTTCCCGAGCGGGTCCTGGTCCACTTCCAGCACTTCGTCGTTGGTCAAGACTGCGAGCGTGAACGGGTCGAGCTTGGTCATGTCGCATCCGATCAGGAGCGGCGCCGCGAGCATGCTCCACATGGTGAGGTGAGTGATCTGCTCGGTTTTGCTCAGCTTGGTGTCGTGAAGGGTCGGGCCCCAGCCGACCTTGCCCACAATCAGCATGTCCGGGTCGTTCCAGTGCCCCGGCCCGGCATAGGGCGAATTATTCACCTGCTTGAACCCGATCCCGGAAAGGCTCATCCAGAGATCGGTGATGTCCCCGGTGGTGCGCCAGAGGTTTCCGCCCACCTCCGCTCCCCAAGTCCAGACCTTTTTCATCCCATACTGGCACAGGCTGAAAACGATGTCTCGGTCAATCCCGTCCAATTCCTTCCGCATAACCTCGTAGGGCTTGCGAAAATATTCCTCGCTAAAGCCCAGTTTCTTCTCCGAGTAACTGCACCAGTCATATTTCAAGTAGTCAATTCCCCAGCGGGCGAACATTTCCGCGTCCTGCCGCTCGTGCTGATAAGTGGCCGTGTATCGTCCGCAGGTCCAGGGGCCGGGAGAGGAATAGATGCCCAGTTTCAAGCCCCGGGAATGAACATAGCCGCTCAATTCCTTCATGTCCGGGAATTTTTCGTTGGTAATAATGTTACCGCTCGCGTCTCGGCCCACCTCGCCGCACTCGTTGCTATCCATGGACTTGCCCCGGCAATTGGCGGAGTTGGGGTCCCGCCCTTTTTCCCAGCCGTCATCAATATTTATATACGAGAAACCGTGCGCGGCCAGTCCGCTCGAAACCATGGCGTCCGCCGCGGCCTTAACCTTGTCCGCGCTTACCGACAACCCCCAGACATTCCAGGAGTTCCAGCCCATGGGCGGGGTCTGCGCCAGCTTGTGCTGCCCGGCGATGATGGTCAGGCTGCGCTTTACCGTTCCTTTCGGGCCGGTCCCGGTCAGCTCCACCGAATAAGTCCCTTCCTTCTCAATTGAGCCGCTGATGATCCCGGTCTTGGGATCGAGGATGAGATTCTTGGGAAGATTGCTCGCGCTGAAGGCGAGCGGCTTCTCGCCCGTGGCCGGGATCAGGAACAGGAACGGTCGGCCCGGGGTGGCGCCCACCACCCGTGCCCCGTGGATCGAAGGGACCGGCGACTGCGGCTGAATAATGTCATCCGGGTTCATGGCCAGGGCCGTGTCCGCGGCCGCCATGCTCAATCCCAAAACCATCGTCAACAAAACCGGTTTCCAAGATTTTCTGCTCATGGTTTCCTCCTGCTTTGCTGGCTATAAACTACCATAAAATGCTGATTGGGCAAATGGAGCGGAGGGGGATTCTGGACAAATCCCGGAAAGATTCGTAGATTGAAAGGACACTTCGAGAAAAGGGGTTTTGATGAAAAAGTTTTTGGTTTTGGTTGGGATGGTTTTTTTGACGATGGTTACTCCGAAGACGGGGAAACCAAACGGGGAGCCAGGAGAAAAAGCTTAATGGGATAAAAGCGCGTCCCAAAACCGGCTAGCAGGGTGTTGAAAAATTCCCTATTCTTCCTGTTTTTTCTCCTTCGACCATGTT
>CAIUDS010000428.1 GCA_903897985.1 uncultured delta proteobacterium | reverse complement strand
GGCGCATAATATCCCGCCGGGGTAATGTGATTCACGCCCATGGAATAAAACGCATAGCCATCTGGTGTAACCAGCCACCAGACGCCTTCCTGTTGCCGAACCTGGAAAAACCCGGTTGCCTCAAACCTTTGAACATCATCCCCGAAAAACTTTCCTTTGATCTCAGACCATGCGCCCAAGGCGTATAACCAGACCAAAAGTCCGATTGCCACATTTCTAAGCCAGGACATCGGTATTTCCCCCCTTAGAGATTTTTATCCGAATGAGGACTTATCCTTTCCCAGAGTTCCTGAAACCAGCGCTGGCACAGCCCCAGGAGATAGCCGAATTTGAACAAATAAAAGTTGTTGCCGCGCTGGTCAATTTTGTTTTCCATCAGGAGTTTGATCACATCGTCCGGATTCTTGGCCAGCCGCTTCAAAACCCCGAGCGGATCAATCAGATCAATTTCATAGTCCGGCTCCGGGACGATTCCGCGGCGGGTGGTGATGCGGCCGTCTGAAAAAATCAGAAGCCTGCCGGTTGCTCCGGTCCGGAACTGGTAAATGGCGCGAAAATTTTCCAGGGCTTTTTGCAATCGGCGAGACCTGCGCTTGACCAGCCGAAGGACCAGCCAGGATCCGATCACGACTCCATGAAGGATGACGGCATCCAGGATTTTTTCGCGCGCCCGCTTCAATCCCCGCCTCCCGCCGAGTTCATAGCTCGTCCTCCGTTCGGGCGATGATCTCATCCTGCATCCCGCGGTTGAGGTCGCAGAAGTAAGCCGTATATCCGGAGACGCGCACGATCAGGTCCCGGTATTTTTCCGGATGTTTCTGGGCGTCAACCAGGGTCTGCTTGTCCCGGATGATAAACTGGGCCTGCATCCCGCCCTTTTTGAAGTAGCCGACGATCAGTTGTTCAAAGATGTTCAGCTTTCCGGCCGCGCCGAGCAGACTGCGGGATAGCTTATGGTTATTGGCAATGCCGTTGGCGATCAGGTGAGACGGAAGTTTGCTAGTGGATGCGAACGAAGCAGTCGGACCCTTGACCGCGACGCCGGAAACCGGAGTCGCGCCCGAAGCCAAAGGCGCGCCTTTTTTTCTCCCGTTGGGCAAGGCGCCGGTAAGCGCTCCCAAACCGGTGTGCATGGTCAAACTCCATAAGCCGAGATGATAGTTTCCGCCCCGGGGATTTTTATGGCGATGAAAGGCATCAGCCAGCAGCTCCACCAACTCCGCGGCAACCCGGTCCGCGGCCGGGTCATCGGTTCCATACTTGGGCGCTTTTTGCGTAAGCAGGGCATGAATTTTCGGGTGTCCCTGGAAGTCGGCCGCCAAAGCGATCAAAAGCTCCGCCTTTGAAATCAACTTCTTCTCGAATACCATTTCCTTGATTGCGGCCAGGGAATCCGCCACATCCGCGAACCCGATGACGGCCACGCCGGAGGAATTGTATTGTGCGCCCCCGCGGGTGACATCATGACCGGATTCCATGGTCCCCCTGATCAGGCCGGAGAGCAGGGGAGTTGGATGAAGCTTGGCGTGGGCTTGGGCAAAGCGGTCGTTGCCGATCACGGCAAGCTCCACCAGGAAATGAAGTTGCCTCTGGAAGGCTTGATAGAACTCTGCAAAAGTCTGAAACTCTTCAAATTTTCCGGTCACGGGACCGACCTTAAGACCGGAGAGCGGATAAACTCCGTTATTCAGCGCCAGTTCCAGGACCGCGGCCAGGTTAAACAAAATCGCGCCGGTATTGCTCATGGTCCGGGAGCAACTGACCGGCTCCACGCATCCGACCACGCCGTAGTCGCGCGCGTCTTCCAGGTTCACTCCGTGAGCGGTCAAAGCCTTGATCACCTGCTCGTCGCTGTAAATCGCGGGCGCGGCGCCGTTGCGAACAATTGACTCCACCACCGCCTGGCGATACTCGGGCGGGGAACCCTGGTGAAGCCGGGCCCACATATTCGGCTCCCTTAACGCGAGCATGGCGGAAAGGTTCAGCATAATGTAAGTCAGCTCGTTCACACCATCGGTTCCATCCGGCTTCATTCCCCCCACGGTCACGGCCTGGTCGGTGGATGCTCCGCCGATAATATCCTTGCTGGCCGCAGGCGCCAGCGGCATATGATCCCCCATCTTGATAAAGAAGCATCCGATCAGCTCCGCGGCCCTTTTTTCGTCAATGCGTCCCGCAACCCGGTCTGCCTGGTACAAGGGGTAGAGGATCTGGTCAATCCTGCCGAAGCTCAAGGCCATATTGCTGTTCTCCTGAT
>CAIUDS010000427.1 GCA_903897985.1 uncultured delta proteobacterium | reverse complement strand
GTATTCTGAAGAGTTGGCTGGCGGGCGATTACGGCGACCTCACCGGCAATCCCGTCCTGCTCGAAAACGAGACCGTGACGGCCACGGTTGACTCGGGAGATTCCATCGTGATCGGCGCGCGGGGCCAGTCGGGTAACGGCTGGTACCGGGCCGGCTGGGGTTTGAATTTTAAGATCATCAGCAGCGCTTGCATTGGCGCCCAGCTTTATGGCCGGGACCCCGCAGGCTCCGCGACCTATATTCTCTCCGACGAAGTCTACGAATATACGAACGATCCGCCCCCGACTGATGACGGTTATGCCCGGGTCAAGGTATTTGCGCCGGGCAGCTGCATCGCGGGCCAGCAGATCGAGGTTGAGGTATCGGTTCCATCCGACACCTACTCCGGGGCTTCCAATCACCGGCACCCGGGCAAATTAACCGCCCAAGATTGGAACGGCGGCTCGGGAACTATTGAGCATGTCACCCTGACGGTTACCGGCGGGCTTTATGTTACGGACCTTGAGGTTTCACCCGACAACACTTTTGTAATGGAAGGCGATTCGGTCCAGCTTCGGGCGGTTTGCACTTTGGTTGATGCGAGCACAGTTGATTGCACCAACGGCTGGGGCGCCGGTTCCACCGATTGGGGAGTCACGGGAGACCTGACCCTTCTGGCCACTCCCGGCAAAGTTGCGGGCAACCAGATTCCATGTATGGCCGGCGGCGCCGGGACGGGTAACGCGGTTTATGATGACGGCGTCCATCCTGCGGTCACCGATCCGGTCGCCCCGGACATAACCGTGACCAATAATGACAGCGCGGTCAGCGTGGCGGTGGCTCCGAGCTTTGCGGACGAGGATCAATCCATCGGTTACACTTTGACCTTAACCTGTGACGATCTCAATACCGAGGATGTAACCGTGGGATCAATCGCCTCCGGCAACTGCTCCGGCGGAAATGGCGCCGCCAACCTGGACAATACTTGCGGTAATGACGATCCCGCGGACTGCACGATTACGGGCTCCGGGTTGTTTGATATTATTGATGTCCAGGACAAGGGCGACACCATTACCGGAATAAACTGCGCGATCACAGCCTTGACCGAGGGCTCTTCCTCGGCCCTGAGCTGCATCTATGCCTGGAGCGACAGTCTGGTCTGCAATGACAGCAACGATGTCGCGGACGCGGACGCGACCATGACCGGGACCGGCTGCTCCAAGAGCGGCGTGAACGGCGTCTGCGAGGAGAAATGCGGCAATGACAACTGGTCCTGCACCATCGGGTCTCCCAAGACCGCGGGCGCCGATAATTATACCTGCAATGACGACGGCGACACGGTTGCCGGCTATACCTGCTCGATCAGCAGCGCGACCGAGGGCTCCTCCTCGGCACTTGGCTGCGTATATGTCTGGTCCGAGACCGGCTCCTGCAATGACAGCAATGACAACGCGGATGCCGACGCCGTGGTCGGCGGCGCCAGTTGCTCCAAGATCGGCGTGACCGGCGCCTGCGATGAGGCCTGCGGCAACGACACCGGATGGAAATGCTCAATTTCTTCCTCGAAATTTTCGAGCGGCGGTTCCTGGACCCCCACCTCCACCGGCGCCAATGTTCCCTCGATAAGATATGGACATACTGCCATCTGGACGGGAACGGAAATGATTGTTTGGGGAGGATATAATGGCACCTCCGCTCTATTAAATACCGGAGCCAGGTATGATCCGGTTGCAGACTCCTGGACTACAACTTCCATCACCAATGCGCCCACCACCAGAGACTATCATACCGCGGTCTGGGACCCCGTGAACTCGCAGATGATTATCTGGGGAGGATATAGTAGCGGCGCCACAAATACCGGCGGCAGGTATAGTCCCTCCACCAATACCTGGACCGCAACCTCAGCCACCAGCGTTACCGCAAGATACTACCATACCGCGGTCTGGGACACTGTGAACTCGCAGATGATTGTCTGGGGAGGATGGAATGGATCAACTTATTACAACACCGGCGGCAGGTATAACCCCTCCACCAATACTTGGGCCGCAACCTCGATCACCAGTCCGCCTGCCGTAAGATACAACCATACCGCGGTCTGGGACCCCGTGAACTCGCAGATGATTGTCTGGGGAGGATATAATAGCACCGCTCCCAATTATCTAAATACCGGCGGCAAGTATAATCCCTCCGCCAATACTTGGACCGCAACTTCAATCACCAGTGTGCCTTCAATAAGGAGGTATCACACCGCGGTCTGGGACCCCGTGAACTCGCAGATGATTGTCTGGGGAGGATATGATGGCGCCACTTATTTGAATACCGGCGGCAGGTATAATCCCTCCACCAATTCTTGGACCGCAACCTCGGTCATCAATGCGCCTTCCGGCCGAAGGGATTTGTCCTCGGTCTGGACCGCAACCGAGATGATCGTCTGGGGAGGATATGACGGCGCCTTTTATCTAGATACTGGCAGCAGGTATCATCCGACCCTTGATACTTGGACCGCGACCTCGATGTCCGGCGCGCCTACCGCCAGAGACATCCCCAGCGCGGTCTGGACCGGGACCAAGATGATCGTCTGGGGAGGACGGAATGGAACCACTGCTCAGAACACCGGCGGCCTATACAAGCCCCCGCCTGCGGTTGGAATTTACACCTGCAACGATGACGGCGACACCATCACCGGATTGGCTTGTTCCATTGGCACGATGGTCGAGGGGAATGCCTCGGCCCTGGGTTGTATCTATAGCTGGAGCGAGAGCGGCAGCTGCAATGACAGCAATGATATCGCGGACACGGACGCGACCGTGACCGGGACCGGCTGCTCCAAGATCGGCGTGACCGGCTCGTGCGACGAGGTTTGCGGCAATGACACCGGCCGAACCTGCGCCATCGGCTCGGCCAAGACCTCGGCCACCGACACCTATACCTGCAATGACGACGGCGACACCATCACCGGCGCGAGCTGCGCCATCGGGACGGTTACCGAAGGCACTTCCGCGGCGCTCAACTGCGCCTATGCCTGGTCCGAGACCGGTTCCTGCAATGACTCCAATGATAATGCGGATACGGATGCCGCCATCGCCGGCGCCACTTGCACCAAGAGCGGCGTGAACGGCGCTTGCGACGAGCTCTGCGGCAATGACAGCGGCCGGATTTGCAACATTTCCTGGACCAAGACTTCGGCCACCGACACCTATACCTGCAATAATGATTCCGATGCCATCACCGGCCTGGTTTGTTCGATCTCCACTACCACCGAAGGGTCTTCCGCGCCCCTAGGTTGCCTGTATAGCTGGACGGAGAATGGCAATTGCGATGACCTCACCGATATCGCGGACACCGACGCGGCCGTGACCGGGACCGGCTGCTCCAAGAGCGGCGCGGACGGCGTCTGCGAGGAAAAATGCGGCAATGACAACTGGACCTGCACCATCACGGCCAAGACCCGCACGGACACCTTTGCCTGCAATGATGACGGGGACAGCATCGTCAGCGCCGGCCCTTGCAATATCGGGACCGCTCCCCGCACCGAGGGCGCCACCACGGCGCTGGGATGTTTCTTCAACTGGTCCGAGAACGGGTCCTGCAATGACACCACTGATAATGCCGACACCCAGTCCACCATCGCCGGGACCAGTTGCTCCCGCAGCGCCGCGAACGGGGTCTGCGGGGAGGTCTGCGGCAATGACACCGGAAGGATCTGCAGCATAACCTGGGCCAAGGCGCCCGCATCGAGCGATGCCTATACCTGCAACGATGACGGCGATAGTATTACCGGCGCGAGTTGCACGATCGGGACGCTTAGCGAGGGCAATTCCGCGGCGCTCAACTGCACCTATGCCTGGTCCGAGGGCGGGTCCTGCAATGACTCTGACGATAATGCCGGCGCCGACGCCGCGATCGCCGGTACCGCCTGCTCCAAGCCGCCGGCCACCACGACTGGAAAGTGCGACGAGCTCTGCGGCAATGACACCGGAAGAACCTGCAACATTTCCTGGACCAAGACCTCGGCCACCGACACCTATGGCTGCAATGACGACGGCGATAACATCAATGGCCTGGCTTGCTCGATTGTGAGCGCAACCGAGGGCTCTTTCTCGGCTTTGGGCTGCCTCTATGGCTGGACTGACAGCGGGGGATATTGCAATGACTCCACTGACAACGCGGACACTGATGCCACCGTCAGCGGCGCTTACTGCAGCAAGTCCGGCGGCAACGGTCAATGCGACGAGCGGTGCGGCAATGACGGCTGGAGTTGCACCATCGGCTCGGCCAAAACCACGGTAACCGATACCTATACCTGTAATGACGACGGGGACAGCATCACCGGCGCGAGTTGCGCCATTGGCACGGTTACCGAGGGCGCCAACTCGCCCCTCGGATGCGTGTATGACTGGTCCGAGAACGGCTCCTGCAATGATACTGGCGACAATGCCGACAGCGATGCTTCGGTCAGCGGGGCCTATTGCGCCAAAAGCCTCCCGAACGGCGTTTGCGCCGAGGCCTGCGGCAATGACACCGGCCGCACCTGCAACATTTCCTGGACCAAGACTTCGGCCACGGATACCTACACCTGCAATGACGATGTGGACACCATCACCGGCGTTATCTGTTCCATTGTCTCGGCCACCGAAGGCTCTTCCTCCGCCCTGGGCTGCCTCTATAGCTGGTCCGAGACCGGCAACTGCGATGACAGTAACGATGTCGCGGACACCGACGCCACCGTGACCGGCTCCAACTGCTCCAAGTCCGGGACCGACGGCGCCTGCGCCGAGGTCTGCGGAAACGATACCGGCTGGAACTGCGCCATCGGCTCGGCCAAGACCGCGGGCGCTGACAGTTATGCCTGCAATGATGACGGCGACTGCATCTCCGGCATTGTTTGTTCCATCGGCTCGGTTAGCGAGGGCAATGCCGCGGCGCTCGGATGTCTCTATCAATGGAATGACGGTTGCAATCCCGGTCCGACCGATCAATGCAATGACAGCAACGATGTCGCGGACACCGACGCGACCGTGACCGGGACCAACTGCTCCAGGGTCTCAACCAACGGGGTATGCGCGGAAAAGAATTGCGACCGCTCCGATTGGAACTGCACGATCGGATCCTCGAAAACCTCCGGAACCGATAATTTTGACTGCAACAACGACGACGCGATCACGGCCATTGACCTGAAACCCGATAGTCCGATCAGCCTGGATCCCGAAGCGACCGTTCAATTCGGCGGAACCGTGACCTGGGGACCGGACGCCTGCGCCGAGCCTTTGTGCGCGAACCCGGATGTCACCTTGAGCGAGCTTTCCGGCTGCGGCGCGAGCAATCTTGACCTGGGCACCTGTCTTTACACCGCTCCCTCGACTGCGTGCAGCGATACTGTCACCGCAACCTCTTACAATGATTTTACCGACGCTTCCGGGGTCCTGGTGGCGCATCCGATTGACACCTATATACTTTCCCACCCCACCAACCCGGCTTACCTGACCACGGCCTCCGTTCAATTCTATTGCAGCGATGAACCCTGCACCTTTGAATGTTCCCTTGATTCCAGCAGTTGGACAACCTGTTCCTCCCCTAAAAGTTACACCGGCCTGCACTGCGGCAGCCATAACTTCCGCGTTAGATCCGAGGATTCCCACCACAAGGTTGACCCCACCCCGGCAAGTTACGGCTGGACCGTGGCCTCCGGAGACGGCTGGATCACCCCTCCCGACGCCTCTGCCGCCAGGGAAGTTCACAGCGCGGTCTGGACCGGCAGTCAGATGATTGTCTGGGGCGGCCGGGATTCCTTCGGAGCCTATAGTAATGCCGGCTGGGATTATGATCCCGTGATTGATGCGTGGTCTGCAATCTCAAGCTTCAATGCGCCCGCCGTCCGGAGCGGACACGGGGCAATCTGGGACGGGACCGAGATGATTGTGTGGGGAGGAAATGATGCCTCCTCTTATCTAAAGACCGGGGGCAGATATGATCCGGTCACCGATTCCTGGGTCCCAACTTCTTTAACCGGAGCGCCTGCCGGTCGAAGGGATTTGTCCTCGGTCTGGACCGGAACCCAGATGATTGTCTGGGGAGGATATTCTTGCGCAACCTGTGATGGCAGCGATGATGTTTATTATGACAATGGCGGAAAATATACCCCGTCTTCCAATTCCTGGACCGCAACTTCTACTAATGCTCCCTGTCCTTCAGGAAGAGCATTCCATGTCGCGGTCTGGGACAACGCCGACTCGAGAATGCTGGTCTGGGGAGGATATCCTTTGGTGGATGGCGAGACTGTTTCTAATTTAGGCGATGGCGCCAGATATAATCCCTCAGGCAATAGCTGGACCTCAATGGCTATTCTTAACGCGCCTTCGGCGCGGCTTGACGCCCGGGCGGTTTGGACCGGCAGCCAGATGATTGTTTGGGGCGGGGAGGATGACTTTGGAGCGACCAACACTGGCGGCAAGTATAGCCCTTCTGGTAATACCTGGACCCCCACCTCCACCACCAATGCCCCGCATGCGCGGAGGGACCACACCATGATCTGGACCGGCGGCAAAATGATTGTCTGGGGCGGAGAATATTATTCGGGCACTTGGTTTAACTTGGATACCGGCGGCATCTATGACCCGACTGCCAATTCCTGGACCGCAACTCCCATCACCAATGCCCCCTCGGCACGGTACTGGCACTCCGCAGTCTGGGCCGGCGACGAAATGATTATTTGGGGTGGAGATAATGATTTGACCATCTTTAAAAACGGCGGTCGGTATTTTCTTCCCTCCGGATGCGTGCCCTGAGGGGTGACCGGGGCGCGGGCAATTGACTAGGGGAGCCGTTGCGGCCTTGACAGTTGCGGCTGATCCGATTATCATTTCTGGCATCAGCGGGAGTAATTCAGTGGTAGAATGTCAGCTTCCCAAGCTGGACGTCGCGGGTTCGAATCCCGTCTCCCGCTCCATTTTTAAACGCGGGATTTTTACTGGAGAATTGAGCAAACTATATGGCACATAAAATCTACGGCAATGTCGCGGGCCTGGGCGCGGGCCAGGAAAAATTACTCGAGCGGCTTTACCAGCGCAGGATTGATCCGAATTCCCTTTCCACCCAGCAGTTCAACCGCGAGTTGTGCGAACTTTCTCACTTGACCGGAAAGAAGCTCGGGGTCCTAGCCAACCGCAAGGGCGGAATCGAGTATGTGATCCTGGGCGAGGGCCAGTTGGTGTTCATGCCCGACCTGAAATTGGGTCCGATCCGGCCGGGTCGCTTCCGCGGGCTGCGCTTCATCCAGACCTTTTTGCGCGGCGAACCCATTATCCAGGAGAACCTCGCGGACCTGGCCCTCCTGCGCCTGGACCTGGTGCTCAGGGTCGAGGTTACCGAGCAAGGTTATCCGGGCTTGAGCCACTTGGTGCATCTCAAACCCGCGAACCTTCAAGGCGAGGCCTACCAATACTTTGAGCCGTTCCCGCCCGGACAACTCGAGCTGGATTTCTCAGAATTGATCAAGTCGCTGGAGGATGGCTTCGAGCGCGAGCGGCGGAAGGGCAAGGCCGGACCGCAGGAAGGCGTGATCCTGGTCAAGGTGGTTTTAAGCCGGAAAAAAGGCGCCCGGGTTGACCGGCTGGTCACGGAGTCGGAGATGGCCGAGCTCAAGGCCTTGGCCGAGAGCGCGGGGGTGGCGGTGCTGGACCGGGTGATCCAACAACGAGAGCGCTACCATTCCCACTACCTGATCGGCCGGGGCAAGCTCGAAGAGATCACGGTGCGGGCCATGCAACTGGGCGCGGACACTCTGGTTTTCGACCATGAGCTAAGCCCGGCGCAGGTGAGCGCGATCGAGGATTACACGGGACTTAAAGTGGTTGACCGGAGCCAGTTGATCCTGGACATTTTCGCCCAGCGCGCCCAGAGCCGGGAGGGCAAGATCCAGGTGGAACTGGCGCAATACCGATATATGCTGCCGAGGCTGGTCGGGAAGGGCACGGAGATGAGCCGGATTGTGGGAGGCGTCGGGACCCGCCGGGGACCGGGAGAGACCAAGCTCGAGACCGACCGGCGCCGGATCAAGGACCGCATTTCCCATCTCGAGCGCGAGTTCGAGCAGGTCCGCCGGGGCCGCGGCCAGCGCCGGACTTTGCGGCAGCGCAATCGGGTTCCCATCGTGAGCATTGTCGGGTACACCAACACCGGCAAGAGCACCCTGCTCAACGCCCTAACCAACAGCAATGTCCGCGCCGAAAACCGGCTGTTTGCAACCCTCGATCCCTCCAGCCGCAGAATCCGCTTCCCCCGCGAGCGCGAGTTGATCATCACTGATACCGTCGGATTTATCCGGAACCTGCCTCAGGAACTCTTCCAAACTTTCCGCGCCACCCTCGAGGAACTCGCGGACGCCGATCTGCTCTTGCACATCGCGGACGCCGCCAGCCCCGAGCTCCCCGAGCAGATTCAGACGGTGGAAAAAATTCTCGCCGAATTGGACCTTTCCCAAAAACCCGCCATCCTGGTGCTGAACAAAAGCGATTTGTTGGACGAGACCGGCCGGGCCCCGCTGAAAAAAATGTTTGCGGACTCGGTTTTGATTTCGGCGCTGGACCGGGGCACCTTCATGCCCCTGCTGATGACGATCGAGGAAAAACTCTGGTCCAGCCGCACCGAGGAGCAGGAATCCTGGCAGGCGCTCGGTTATTCCGGAAGGGCTTGAGCCGCGTTCAGGATGTCCCGGTTGTCTAATTCGATCTTCTCAAAATTCAGATTGCGCCAGCGGACTTCGTTCTTGAATTTCAGGAACAGCTCGACATTGGCGCGGGGAATTTTCGAGGTGTCCAGTTTTTCCGGAAAATACTGGATCGGATTGGCGTCCTTTTTAAAATCGAGCATCCAGCAGAGCGTGTTGCGGTTGGTCATCAATTGATCCTTTTCCTCCGGCTTGACCTTGCCGCTTTTCAGTTGGCGGAGGACCGCAAACAGGGCCGCTTCCCATAGCCGTTGCTTTACCCAATCAAATTCCTTCCGGCTAATCTTGGCTTTCCCCAGCCCTTCAATCTGGCAAAGATCCATCAACGCCGGCGCCTGTGCATACATGGCCGCTCCCCGGTTAAACCCCGGCGGGAGTTGCTGGAGGTAATTCCTTTTATAGCTTCGGAACCGGCTCCAGCAGTGCTCCACCACCTGGTAATACTGGTGAATCTCGTTCTCGGTCAGACGATTGTTCTCCGGCGGCACGAATTTGGGCAGGCGGCTCAGTTTTTTCGAGATCGCATCGTAGGTATTCTGCGCGTTCGCAAGATCTTCATCAATCTGTTCCGCTAACGATGTCACCTTATCGCCGGTATCTTCCTTTTCCTCCGACCGCACCGGGTAGTGCACGATCAGGTCAAACAGAAAGATCATCCCGATCAGCCAGACCGCGGAAAATCCGAAAACCCTGAACTTCTCCGTCCGATTCAACATACCTATATATTATGTCAACCTTCCCGTTTGACAAGTTCCCGCTAAAATCAATTTCCGTAATCAGGATTTTTCTCTACAATATAAGCATGATGACCGGGAACAACCGCCAGCCCGTCACGCGGCCCCTGATCCCGCTCCTGGCCGCCGGCCTGCTCTTGTTTCATTTCGTTGTCCTCTTCAGCAGCGCCCGGAAAAATTCCGCGGTCGCGGACGAGCCCTTTCACCTGGCCCGGGCCGTGGGTCTGGTCTTTTACCATGATCCCACCTTCGCGGTTTCCCATCCGCCCCTGGCCAACTTTATCACCGGCCTGCCTTTGCTCACCATCCCCGGGCTCAAACTGCCGGCGCCGATCATGGTCCGCTCCTCCCGCGCGATGGACCCCTCGGACCGCCGCGCCATTTTTGCCAATCTCCTGCTCAACAAGTTGAACCCCGACGCCAAAACGCTCATTGACCGCGCCCGCATCGCCACCATGATCCTTTCCCTCGGACTCGCTTTGCTCATTTTCAGGTGGGCCCAAAAGCTTTACGGCCCTCGCGCCGGCCTGCTCGCGCTTGCCCTCTATTGCCTCGACCCCAACCTCGCCGCCCACGCCGGACTCGCAACCAATGACCTGGCCGCCGCCCTCTTCATCGCGCTCGCGCTTTATTATTTCTCCCGCCAACTCGAACAGCCCGGAGCCTTGCTCCTTGGTGTCTCCACCCTCCTGCTCGGCGTCGCCCAGCTGGCCAAGTTCTCCGCCATCCTGCTCTATCCGATCTATGGCCTGATTGGGCTGGCGATCTTTGCCCGCGAACAGCCCAAACCCGGATACTTCAGCCTCAAAAATTCGGCCTATCTCAAAAATTCCTGGTCCCTCCCCATCATGTTCCTCGGCTCGCTGTTCGTGATCTGGATCGGTTACGGGTTCTCAATCGGACCGGACTGGAATTTTTCGGCCCTGCTTCACGGCGAAGTCTGCTCCAGCCACGCCCTCTCCGCCCAACTCAAATGCGGCCTGATCCGCTTGCTCGCCTCCATTCCCATTCCGCCCCGAACCTTTTACTACGGCCTCGCTAGAACCCTCGTGCTCACCGAGCAGCACGAAAACGCCCTCTATTTCCTGGGCCAAGCCTCCTCCTCGGGCTGGTGGTTTTACTATCCCATCCTGTTCCTCATCAAGACCCCCCTGCCCATCCTCGCCCTGCTCGGTTGGCGCCTGGCTTGCTGGAAAAAAAGCCAACCCGAAAATTTCAACACCCGTCTGGTCCTGATTGCGCCCATCATCTGCTTTTTCCTCTTTTTCATGTTCCTCAACAAAAAGGAAATCGGCATCCGACATCTGCTCATGGTCTATCCGCTCCTGTTCATCTTCGTCTCCGGAATCCTGGCTCACGGCCTTCCCAAACTCTCCCGCAAGCTCTTGCTCGCGTTCCTGCTCCTATGGCTCGCGGTCAGCTCCCTCCTGACCTGGCCCGACTACCTCACCTATTTCAACGAGGCCGTGGCCAGGTCCCGCGGCGGCCTCAAAATCTCCGTGGTCGGCGAGGACTGGGGACAGGATGTCTCGGCCCTGGCCCAAGCCCAGAAAAAATACCACTGGCATCCGCTCTTTTACCAGCCCTATGTGGCCGTCAGCCCCAAAGCCTATGGCCTGGATTTCTCGGACTTGAATTGCCAGCCCCTTTCGCCCGGCTATTATGCCCTGCACCTCACCCAATTGGTCCGGCCGGTCCGAAACCCCGCCTTGATCGCTTGCGTTAACCAACTCAAGCCGCTTCCGCCCGAACACAAAATCAATGGAACCATCTGGGTCTGGAAAATCTCCCCTTGATCCTCGCGGCGAAGATATTCTTGTGCTGCCGCTATCCTGCCTGCGTTCAACTTCGCGCGAGCATTCGTGCTGTGGACACTTTTCTAAGGGCCGCAGGCATCGGTGCGGCGGGACATTCCTGTCAGTGCGGCGGGACATTCTTGTCCCGCGACCCTAAAATGCTCTGAATACACCACTCTCGTCAAACCCACCTTGGTTGTTTTCAAGAGCCGCATTTTTTTTCTTGCCCCGGTCTAAACCCGAGGTCAAGGGACTCGTCCCTTGCGTCCAGCCCATCTAAACGCGGATCGGGTATTTTCCGTATTTCTTCGCGGCACTGACCATGGCCCGGTAGTTTTCGGGCTGAACATAGTCCGGGACCGAATTGGACGCGGCAAGTCCATAGCCGCCTCCGGGCGCCAGCTCCCGGATTCTTTTCTTCACCTCTTGCTCCACCTCCTCCACTGTGCCGCGCGTCAGCGTGTGGTCAAGGTCTATATTTCCGAAAATGCAAAAACGATCTCCATGCCTTTTCTTCAGTTCCACGATATCCATGGCCTGGGGCTCGATCGGATGCAGGGCCTGGATCCCGCATTCGGCCAGGTCGTCCAGCACCGGCAGGATGTTTCCGTCGGAGTGAAAGATAAAGGGCAGACGCGCGTCCGCGAGGATCTCTCCGATCCGCCGGTACCAGGGGAACACATACTTGCGGTAGATTTGGGGCGAGACCAGGGTCCCCTCGGTGTACGCCAGGTCGTCGGACATGAAGACCGCGCCGAGCCGGGGCGCCTGGGTGAGCCGCCGGGTTATTTTCACATAGGTTGACCCGATGATCTCAAAAAGGGCTTCCACCACGGCCGGGTCGTCGTAAAGGGCGTAAGCGAAATTCTCCAGCCCCATGGATTGGGAGGTGTTGCCGAAAATGGCCGCGGGGGAAAGCATGCCGATTATCTTCATCTTGGGGGGCAGGAGCGCGGCAACCTCGGAAAAGGACGAGAAATCCACATCCTCCGCTTGAGGCCAGGGGAATTTCTCCACATCCTTGAGCGTCTTGATGATGCCCTCGCTCTCGGTGAGCCAGGCGCGTGTCCGGTCGCCCTCGGAAAGCTCGCCGTCCGCGTCCGGCGCGGTCCGCATCAGCCGGGGCGTGAAAAAGGGCGGAAGCACGGGCACGAAGTCGTAGCCCGCTCGGATATAGAACTCAATCTCGTCCTGGGCGGAATTAATCTCCCGGCCGAGGAACCATTCCTGGATCGGGATCGCGATCTCGGCCTCAAACAGCGGCACCCGGTCCGGTTCCTCCCTCCGGAGCGCCGCCTCCAGACGACCGAAGTCCGGGTCCAACGGCACGCCCCCCAGTTCTCCCTCCACTGAGAGCGGACTTCCGCGCATGCGCTCCCTTTTGCCGGCCAATCTTTTCTTGAGCCTCGACCACCGGGACTCCGGCTCGGACTCGCCGATGGTATCGCTCACCTTGAGGCTGGCGCCCCCGTATTCGTTGGTGATGAAACTGATTTTGAGGACATGCTTGCCCTGAGAAAGATGCTCGCCCGCGACCTGGATCACCAGGCTGGAGTCCTTGGCAAATGCAATCGGTTTAGCCAGCGCGCCTTCGGAAAGGGAGATGGGCTGGCCGGAAAGGATGGCTTGAATTTTATCCGCCGAGTGGAGTCTGCCGTCAACCTCAACGCTGAGGCCGCGCATGCCGCTGATCTGGAGCGGGGTCATCCGGTTCACAAAGCAGAATTCAAATCCCTCCTCAATATTGCGGAGGCTGCCCCGGCGATAGACCTTGCTGATCAAAAATCCCGGGATATAAACCATTGCCTCTCCTCCTCTCCCTCGCCCCATTTGGGGGCCTTCAAATTTACCGCTTTTTAAATCGAATGCCGGTAAAAAATCATGCCGGATTTGAAAGGGGCCGTCAAGTGCTAAACAGTGGCCAGCGGCCGGTTGAGAATCGGCGAGCGATATTCCGCGAGTCACGCAAGGCGGGATCATGGGCTGCGCCCTTCTGTAATTTGCAAAGTTCTACGAAGCCTTGTGCGAAGGAGAATAATCTGTAATCTACTCTGCTTCAGCGCCCTGCATTTTTTGCTTGACTTTGCTTTAAAATGCCGGCATAATCTTGACTAGCAGTTAATTTAGAAAGCAGTAAATTTGAGAAGCCCCAACGATGGCCGGGGAAAAGGAGGAGATTGGTGGCGAGCAGGGCTAGATGCGAAAAGATTGTTTCATATCTGAGTCTTACCGCGATGGCATCACGCATTTGCGAAAAAAGCTGAACGCACTTGAAGTTTAGGCCTGGCCCCCAAAGCATGCATAATAAAACCATAAAATGGAGGGTAAAATGGGAAAAAAGAAAAGCTTACCGCACAGTATAACGATGCGAGCAAGGCAAGGGGATACTGAACTTGAAATTACCGGACCAGCCGATTATGTTGAAGCTAGAATAAGTAGATTTCTTGAAAGTAATCCCGTATCTAAAACAAAGGCAAAGCAAGCTTCGCAAGAGAGAGCGATAGCACCCTCTAGCGCTACCGCGATAGGAAAAAAAATTTCGTTATCCCAGTTTTTGAGAAGTCTTTCGATGAAAACAGCTGTTGATAAGGTATTAGCTGCCGGCTATTATCTTGAGAAACACGAGGACAGGCAAAATTATACGGCGGCTGATATTCGTCAAGCACTTAGGGAAGGGAAAAGCCAGCCACCTGCAAATATAAACGATGCAATAAATAAAAATATACGCAAAGGATTGATGATGACTGCAGGAGATAAAGAAGGAAATATATGCTTTGTTCTCACTAGCGACGGGGAAGATGCCATTGAAAAAATGGCAAGCGAGTAAAACGCTAGGTGATTTTTACCGATTTTAACAATCTTAAGACAGAATTATTATCCCTGAAGAAAACTGTTGCTTCTTATGAAAATAGAACTATTAGGGATGAGGAATTATTAAATAGATTTATAAACCTTTCGCGAACATGGAATTCATCCGTTAAATCTGGAATTGAGAAATATCTAAGGGGCACCCGCGAATTCAATAAACTTGGCGCGGAGTTAGAAGCAATGGCGAAGTTGGCTTCCAAGTATAAATCAGTTTATGAGTATAGGACTCGCCTTTCTAGGTCAATCAACTTGGCCAAACAAATCACGGCTAATCTACCACTTGAAGATAGGCAATCGGAAATTCAGGCCAAGGATCAATTATTTATTCAGTCAATCCCTGACCTGCCAATATCCTTGGTTCCAAATGCTTTAATCGGTTGGAAATCACAGATGGAACAATTCACACGAGACCATCCATTTGACAGAAGTGTATTTATAATGATTAGATATAGACCCATAAACAATGAATTAATTAGCGAATTAAAGGCCTTGCTTTCCGGTCAAGGGTTAGAAGGTATCGTCGCATCAGATCATAAGATAACTGATGATATGTATAACCCCGTAGCCTGCCTTTTATGTTGTTCAAAAGCAATAACAGTATTTGATGCAGGTGAAATAGGTCAAATATTCAATCCCAATGTTGCTTATGAACTTGGAATGTTTCATTTACTTGGCCGCGAAATAGTAATTTTAAAGCATAGTTCTATGAGAACGCTTAATACGGATATATTAATGAAATTATATAGTGAATATGATAACGAAACATCTGCAGTGGCACTAGAAGCTGTTTCATAACCACCTCAGGGCTATTATGACGCAAGCCAGATGAAAGAACGCGGTATACATCATCAAAGACCTGTCATATCTGACCACCAGATGTCGGAAGGCGCCGACCCAGGCAAAGAACCGCTCCACCT
>CAIUDS010000426.1 GCA_903897985.1 uncultured delta proteobacterium | reverse complement strand
GGTTCACGGTGTGCCTAAGAGATATTTCGTGCACACTGCGCGAGGTGTCGGCATTTACCGTTCACCGTTAACCGTTTGCTCCAGCAAGTTCGATTAACCCAGACTCAACATCACACGAACATCAGGGGTCCAGCAAAAGCAAAAAAATACTTTTTGCTTTTTGACAACAAGGCGTTTGACGGGAGTGGTGTATTCAAAGCATTTTTAAAGTCTGCAGACAAGAGTGTCTGCAGCCCCTGGATGCGGGTTGGCGGAAATGCGAGTTCCGAACCGGAGTGATATAATGGCCTCTAACTTAGGGTGGAACAGTCAAGAATCAAGGCGGTTGCGGTTTTTCTGATTTTCGGCGGGATGGGACTGGCCCTGCTCGGCGGCAAAATTTTCTCTCCCGACGAGCTTTTCTTCCAGGCGGTTCGCGATCCGAACCCGTGGTTCATTTCCTATCCCTGGCGCACATTGGTTCGGCTCTGTTTTTCCGCGGGGGAGTTTCCGCTCTGGAACCCTTACAATGTCCTGGGCGAGCCGTTCCTGGCCAACTACCAGCAGGCGGTGTTTTCTCCGTTCCGGTGGCCTTTTTATTTTCTGCCCTTCCGGCTGGTGATCGTCCCGCTCATCGTGAGCGAGTTGAGCCTGGCCGGGCTGGGCGCGTGGCTGTTCGCGAAGCGGCTCAAGCTCAGCGACCTTTCCGCTTTTGTCTGCGGCGCGGGCTATATGCTCAGCGGTTATCTGGTCCAGTATCTGAACAACCAGCATCTTCCGATTGACATGCTGTTGCCTTACGGCCTTTTGCTGGCGGACCGGCTGGCGGAGCGGCAGAGCCGCAGGAATTTTTTTCTCACCGCGCTGGTTATTGCTTTGATCCTGCTCGGGGGCCAACCGGAGTCCGCGCTGTTCAATCTGGGATTGGTGTTCCTCTATTTCCTGTTCAAGTGCCGGGAGCAGAAAAGATTTTTCCAGCCCGCGGCGGTTTTATTGGGAGTTTCCGGCCTGGCCCTGATGTTTTGTTTGATCCAGCTTTTGCCGTTCCTGGAGGCGATCCCGCAAAGCTGGACTTTTCATCCGCAAGCGACCGCGGCACAGCATCTGGCGCTTCAGACTTTTGGGAGCATAATGGCGCCCGGCCTGTTCGGGCCGACCAACCTGGCGCCGGTTCCCATTCAGCGGATTTTTCCCTGGATCGGGACCGTGCTGGTTTTTTTGAGCCTGATCGCGATTTTCAATCAATCGCGCCTTCCTCCTTCGCCGACAGAATGTCCGCGCAAGAAGGGGCTTCGGAGGACAGGAAATGCGCTCGCACATTTAAAGCTTTTTCTTTTTATATTTGCGCTGATCGGACTGGGCATTACTTACGGCCTTCCGGGATTCAACTTGATCACGCGCCTTCCGGGCCTGGACCGTCTGGTCTGGATGAAATATCTTCAGCCGGCGATAAGTTTCAGTCTGGTAATGCTGGCGGGGATCGGGTTTGAGCAAACCCGGAACCTCGAGCGGCGGGTAAAAATTTTTCCGGCATTATTGCTCGGTTTCCTGATCCTGCTCGGCGGATTCCTTTGCAGTCTCTTCGCCTTCCCCCCTCCGCGAAAATGGGAGATGGTTTCTCTGTTGTTTTCCGGCTGGCTCCTGATTTTCGCTTTTGTTTTCGCCCGCATCCGGAAGGGATGGGCCGGAGTCGGATTGATTTTACTGATCGCGCTGGAGCCGATCGCATATCATCATCTTCTGGACCGGCCTTCGTTCTGGATCAACATGGAAAAGGCGGACCTGTCCCGCTTCCGGAAATTGCAGGCGCAAAACCCGGGGGCGCGGTTCGCGGCCGAGCCTAGGGTTTGGTTTCCGAACCTGATGCAGGCGGCCCCGATTTATGACCTCGGGCTGAACGACGCGCTCATCCCGAAGCGATATGTGAGCCTGGTCAAATACCTCAATCAATATGCGAGCGAGGACGAGCAACTCACGGACTATTTTTCCTATCACTCGCTCCGGCTGCGGGAATCGGCTTTTAATTTCCCGGTGGCCCGGATCCTGGCGGCGAAATTTTTTCTCCGCAAAAGCGCGCCGAAGGTGTTCCTTCCCTGGGAAAGCGAGCGAGGGTTTTGGATTCCGGGCAAAGATGGCCTGACCCCGCATTACACGCTCACGGCGCTTTATGGCGATCCGGTCTATGTCCTGCCCATCCCGGATTCGCTCCCGCGGATTTTTTTCCCGGAGCGGCTCAGCCGCTATCAGGGGAATCCGGAAGTGCTGCTCCAATTCCTGGCGCGGTTGAACCTGGCCGAGGAAGCGGTGGTGGAGACCGGCCAGCCGGTCTCTGGTTTGAGCCGTGCGGAAATCCTGCAGTCCGATTACCGCCCGAGCGGGATTTCCATCGTTTATAGGTCGGAGGGCAAGGCGTTCATGGTTTTGAGCGAGCAGTATTTCCCGGGCTGGCGGGCCTACCTCATCAATGATAAAAGCGAAACAAAAATCGCCGACAAGAGTGTCGGCGCCCCCAAGCAAGAGCT
>CAIUDS010000425.1 GCA_903897985.1 uncultured delta proteobacterium | reverse complement strand
GGCCAATTCCTTCGAGGTGCGCGTGCCATTGATGGACCTCAAGGTGGTGGAAGCCGCATTCGCGCTGCCCTTCTCCTACAAGCTCCCCGGCCTGGACAAGAAGCATATCCTCAAAAAATATCTCGCGCAATATCTCCCGGCCGAACTCATCTACCGGCCCAAGCAGGGGTTCGGCATCCCCCTCCAGGTTTGGATCAAGGGCCAACTCAAGAATTTTTTCCGAGATATTTTCGAGAGCGACCAGGCCAAACACGAAACCCTGGTCTCGGTCCCGCTCGCAAAACAGCTGCTCAAGGAACACACCGAGCAGGGCAGGGACCACACCAGCCGGATCTGGATGCTGGCCCACTACCTGCTCTGGAAAAAAACCTTTGGCTTAAGCTGACTTAAGCTTCACCAGGCTCAGGTCCGCTTCGCGGGAAATGGTTTCCGCTTTGAGCTTCAGAAATTCCGAAATGATTTTCAGGTTGGTGTGGAAGTGCGAACTCAACTCGCTCGCGGTGAACTCGCCGCCCGCGGCCAGGGCCAGGTAAATCAAAATCTGGTCGGCCAGGTGCGGGTCCAGTTGCGCCGGGCTCCGGCTGAAATTCTTCGCTTCCCGCGCCACCTCCGCGGCAACCCGCTCCGCCCGTTTCCCTTTTTCGCCATAGCCTGAGAAAATTTCCCGACGGTCTTCCGAAAAAAGGGACACAAGAATTGTGTTACCGGGCCCCTGGTCCGAAGGCAGAAATTTTATTTCCACCTCCTCTGCGCTCAGGCCCATTCTGGCCGTTAACTCCGCGCGCTCCCGCTCGGCGATATGCGCTTCCAGTCCGGCAAGGAGAATTTCCGCCTTGGGATTTTGCCACCGGCCTGGTTCAGAAAGGGTCAAGGGCACGCCCTTGTGCCAGGGCTGGATTCGGAACCTGACCTCTCCCCCGCCCCTCGGATAAAAACCATAACGCAAAAGTTTCGCCTCCACTTCAATGCCGAGCCGTCGGAGAAGGGGCAAGAAACTTGCCTGAATGAAGTCAAAGCAGGGGCTTTTGGGATTGTGGGTGCCGCCGGTGATCTCCAGGATGCTTTCGCGCTCAAGACCGATCAAGGCCGGGAGCAGGGTCTGGAAAACCAAGGTCGTGCTTCCCGCGGTGCCGATGTCAATCCGGTAGCTTCCCGCTCTTGCCGGAGCCGGCTGAAAAATCAATTCTCTGGAACCGATCGCATCTCCCTCGGCTGAGGAGCCGGAAATTTTGAGCGCGGCTTTGACCGCAGCCAGATGTTGGGGCCGCAGGCCCGCTTTTTCTCGCCGCGCGCGGAGATTGTAAATCCGGAAGCTCTTGCCCGTGACCAGGCTCAGGCTCAAAGCGGTGCGCAGGATCTGCCCGCCGCCCTCGCCGAAACTCCCATCTATTTCTATGTCCGTCATTTGAATTTATTCAAAGGCAAGTCCACTTGAGCAGATGATGAAGATGCGATCCTAATCGCGCTTGGTTTTCAGATCCTCCCGGATTTTTTCGGAGAGGAATATCTTCATCAGGGACTGATATGGAACATCCCTTTTATTCGCGAGCAGTTTGAGTTCCTCCAGCATGGCCTCCGGAAGCCGGAGCGAAATGGTCTTGACCGAGGGCTTCAAATTGGGCAGGACCATCCGCTTGCCCTTTTTCCAGTCCACATACTCCGTCGAGTCGTGTTTCGCCCAGAACTTCCGCTCCTCCGCCTCACTCCTGAATTTCGGTATCTTTTTCATAACCTTCATAAACCTTCCTTTCTCTCCGGCTCATAGCCCTTGCGGAAATGCCCCGGAGCCGTTTCTTCCGCGCGGTGAATACCACAAACAGTTTTCTTCCGGAATCCGTCTGCCCCAGAGCATAGAAGCGAATCTCGCTACCAGAATGCTCCCGGTCTTCTTGCGCCATAAGCGGCCGGTTGAAAAAAAGCTGCTCGCATTCCGAGGGCAATACCTGATGCTTTTCCCAGATTTTGCCGGCATTGAATTTATCCCACTCAAAGCCTTCGCAGCCCCATAGCCTTTCCAGCCCGTCCACGGTTTTAAGTATATCTCCATCATATACAATTGTCAAGCTTGGGGGAATTTGGGGGATCAAAAACCCAGCGGCAAAGGTCAAATGAATTGTTCCATGATCTGCCGTATCACTTCCTGCATCTGCTCCGGAGTCTCGACCCCCAGCCGCTCCAGGATCTGCTCGGCGCGGCTTCGGCGTTCCGGGTCGTCCAGTTCGGACAGGGCCTCGAACTGATTGGTGCGCCGGCCGATGATGAAGAGCATCTGCTCCCTCGGCGGCAGCTTGAGGAACCGGTCGCAAACCCCGACCAGTTTCGCTTGGTTCTCTGGGAATTTACCCTCCAACTCCGGCAAAAGGTTGAGCATATGGTCCGAAACCAGGCGGCTGGTGATCCCCTCGAGCCCGGACAGGAACAGCCGGATCTCATCCACCATCTCCACATCGTTGAGCGTTTCAAATTCGCCGGTCCGGAGTTTATCATGCAGCGGCGAGCGCGGGGACACCGCCAGGGTTCGGAGACGGATGAAGTCGGGATTGATGGCGCTCAGCGCCTTGGCGGTTTCCAAGGCGTGCTCTTGGCTCAACTTGCGCCCGCCCAGGCCCGGCATCACATATTCGCTCAACTCGAAGCCGGCCGCTTTGGCTTTTTTCCCGGCCTCGATCTCCTCGGCTTGCGTGGCGCCTTTCTTGATCAGTTCGAGCACCGCGTCCGAGCCGCTCTCCATGCCGATATGCAACCGGTCCAAGCCCGTCTCCCTGATCTGGCGAAGCTCTGCCGCGGATTTCTTGGCAACTGTCCGGGTCCGGGCGTAGCTGGTAACGCGTTCGAGCGCCGGGAATTTTTCGCGCAGGTATTTCAGGATGGTTACCAGTTCCTCGCTCTTGACCATCAGGCTGTCCGCGTCCTGCAAAAAGGCCGTCTTGCCGCCGCCGAGTTGGAACAGGACCAGCGAATAGAGACCGGGATTGTGCGGATCGTTTTGATAAATGGTCTGCAGCGCAATCCGGTCCAGGCTGCCGCCCATTCCTAATTGCCAGCTCCGCGTCTTGAGCTCGTCCTGCCAGGCCCGCATCGAGTCAATGTCCGCGAGCACTTCTTTAACCTCGCGCCGCGAAAATTTTTCAGCTTTATAGACCGGGCAAAACCGGCATCTATTCCAGGGGCAGTTGCGGGTCACGCGCAGGAGCAGGCTGAAGGCCTCGCTGGGCGGCCGGATCGGGCCTTGCTCAAAGCCGCGGAGGCCAGCCTCCGTATTTGTCACCTGCGGTTCCTGGAAGGATATAGCTCAATCACCCGGGCGAGCATTTGCGCGGACAAATATAAATGGCCGAGGTTCAGCCGCTCCTCCGTGGTGTGCACCCGGTCCATGCCGCTGCCCAGGATCACGCACTCGATCCCGGCCGCGTTGAAAATATTGGCGTCGCTCCCGCCCCCGCCCACCTTGGTGACGATTTCATATCCGAGGCCTTTGGCCGCGGCGCGAAACAGCTTGAGCAGAACGCTGTCCGGCGAAACTTTCATCACCGGATAGTCAAATACAATCTCTTCCTCCAACCGGGGCAGGCCGGGAAATTTGCGCGACCTGGCCTCCATGACTGCCTGCTTGAAAACACCGCGCATGTGCGCGATCTGTTTTTGCAGCTTCTTTCGGTCATGGCTGCGCGCCTCGCCCCGGACCTCCACCAAATCCGGCACGATGTTGGCGGCATTGCCGCCGCTGATGATGCCGAGGTTGGCCGTGGTCTCGAAGTCAATCCGGCCAAGCCTCATCCTGCCGATCGCCCTCGCCGCGATGGCGATCGCGTTCAAGCCCGATTCCGGGGCCACGCCCGCGTGCGCGCTCTTGCCGTGCACCCGGAAGGTCAGCTTGTAGGCCTCGGGCGCGGCCACGGTCAGGTCGAGCGGACTGTCGCTGTCCAGCACGATCCCGTATCGGGATTTGACGGCCGAGCAGTCCAGGGCCTTCGCGCCCATCAGCCCGATCTCCTCCGCAATCGTGAGCACTATCTCCAGGTCCGGCCGGGTCTGCCTCGACTCGATGAGGTGCTGCACGACTTCCAGGATCACGGCCACGCCCGAGCGGTCATCCGCGCCAAGTATGCTTTTGCCCTTGCTCTCGAGCCAGTCCCCGCGGCGGCGAAAACCCCAATTTTCGATCGGGCCCACCGTGTCCATATGCGCGTTGAGCAGGAGCGGCGGTCCCGAGGTATTCCCTTGGAGGTGTCCGATCAAATTACCGACCTCGGCCTCTCCGGCCAAGGCCCGGTCAAAACCCACCTTTACGCCCAGCCGCTTAAGCCTTTTTGCCAACTCCGCGGCGATCCGGCCTTCCTGCTTCGACAACCCGGGGATGCGCGCAATCTCTAAAAAGGTTTTTAAAACACGGTTTTTCTTAATCATTCTTCTTCCTCTTCTTCCACCACCTCCGGCAACTGCCGGAACGCGCGCTCCAGTTCTGTCTTAACTTCCTCCTTCTGGAAGCACTCCCGGCAGGCCGCAACCGAATGCGCCGCATCCAGCCGGAAGAAATGCAGAACCTCCCGCTCGTCCTTCTGGTTCTTCATCACGATCGGACGCAATTCCCCGGTCCACACCTGGTAATAATCCACCTGGAATCCGTCCGGGAGCTTCTTGCAATGAACGGTCTCCCGAACTTCCCGCCCGCAAAACTGGCACTTAAGGTCCATGACCAGACCTATCTACTTTAGATGCGAGATCGCCCCGGTGTCAACTTCCCGGGTTCCCGGGTGTCGCGCCAAAGCGAAAATGTCATCCCTTAACGCCAAAGCGATAATGTCACCCCCTGAGGGTAAAATGAGCGCAATTAAATCAGGGGGTTGGGAGGGAGGAGGTAAAACTAACGGTGGCGCAATTTGAGCGGTATCAAACGATCAAGAAGGCGCTCGCAGGGGATCTGACCAACGAGCGGGCGGCAAAAGCTCTACGCCTCGGCATCCGCCAGGTTCAACGGCTCAAGCCGCGGGTAAAGCAAGAAGCGACTCCGGGGCGATTCATGGGAATACCGGCCGCCGGAGGGGGGATGTCATGTTCTTCTTGGAATTACCATGACATTTTCCCTTTGGCACGACAGCTTGCCAAGAATCCATTTGACAGCTAATCATAAAAACTGATAAGATTCAGCAGGTATTAATAATCCATAAAAGGGAGGCCGGGGTGAAAGATAGGAGACGGCAGATAATAACCTTTATTGTTGGGGTTTCAGCTGTTTTCTGGGTCCTGAAAATGGAATATCAACGCGCCGGCTCGCCCCCCAAGCCGGCTCCCAATCCCGAACTCGCGGGAAGCTATTACCAAGAAGGCATGATTCATTTGCAAAAAAACGAGCTTGACCAGGCCCTGGCTTCCTACCAAAAAGCCCTTCAGGAAAATCCCCGATACGCGGATGCCTATTACGGAGCGGGCTGGATTTATTACAAAAAGCACCAGCGGAACCTTGCCCTCCAGAATTATTCCAAGGCCCTGGAAGTTGATCCCAAATATGTGAACGCCTATTTCGGCCGGGGCAAGATCTATCAAGACGGCAACCAGCTGGATCAAGCCATCAAGGAATACTCCCAAGCCCTGAAAATTGATCCCCAATACCAGGTAATCTACACCAATCGGGGGGACGCCTACTACATCAAAGACGACCTGGCTTCCGCGCTCAAGGATTACCAGCGCGCCCTGGAGCTCGATCCCAAAGACCTCAGCGCCTTGGTTCATCGCGGAGTGGTCTTCGAGGAACAGCGCAAATTTGAGCCGGCCTTGAAGGATTTCAACCAGGCCTTGCAAATGGACCCCAATCGCTCCGAGGCCTATTTGAACCGGGGAGTCCTTTACAAAGACCAGGGCAAGCTGGACTTTGCCCTTCGAGACTATCTAAAAGCCCTGGAGCTGGAACCCAAATATCCGGAAGCCTATTACAATCTCGCCTGGGTCCACTGGCAAAAAGGAAAATTGGAGCTCGCGCTCCAGGAATATGGCAAAGCCATTGAACTGGCCCCTGATTTCGCCTGGGCCTACTATGAACGGGGCTTGCTCCAGAAACAATTAGGAAATCTGAAACCATCCCAGGAGGATTTACAAAAGGCCATGGAACTGGATAAGGCCTTCGGCAAACAGCCCGACCCTTAAGCGAAATTCCCCGAGAAAATCGGGGAATAAAATAGGGAAAGGAAGGAGGCATGAAAATGGAAAGAATTATGAAATCTTTGGCAGGATTCCGGGGAATTTTCCTCGTCGGCTTTTTGCTTATCAATGGGCCTTTTGCCGTCTCCGGCGCTGCCACCGATCAGGACACGCTCAAACAATATCTCGCGGATCTGCAAAAAAATTCTTCGGATCAGGTTTTGCGGGAGAAGATCATCAAACTGGTATCAGGGATGAAGACCAAACCAGTGGTTCCGGAAGAAGTGGCCAAGCACGAGGGAGCCGCGGAATACGCCTTCAAGAACGCCAAGAAGGAATCGGATTACGCGGATGCCGCGGCGGAATACGAAAAGGCGCTCCTGCTCGCGCCCTGGCTCGCCAATGACTACTTCAACTGCGGGGTGGCTTATGAAATGGCGGGCAAACCCAGGGACGCGATCGGGTATTTCAACCTCTATCTGATTGCCGCGCCCGACGCCAAGGATGCCACTGAAGTTAAGAAACGGATCGGCGGCCTGGAATATGCCGCGGGAAAGGCGGCCCAGGAAGCCCAAGCCCAGGACAAGGCCAAAGCCGATGCCGAAGCCAAACAGCGCCAGACCAAAGAAGTTTTGGACCAGTTTAGAACAATCGTAGGCGGGGCGAATTATGAGAGTTGGGATTCAAGTTACCGTGCTCCAGAACGTGGTAGCTATTTTGGCGTTAATGAAGAGGAATTTAAAGGCCCAAATTGGTATTATCTTGGCCCGGTATCGGCGCGCCTGGCCAACATAAAATATTGTTTCGATGAACAAAGCGTCAAGATTACGTCCATAGCTGGCAATTGTGCTTCTTCCGCGGATATTTTCCTGGTAGGAACTCCTAATGGACCGACTATTAAAAATATTAATTTTAAATTTACACCTTCACCAACAGTAGAGAAAAAGTGGGGCAAGGATCCCTTTCAGGTCTGGGCGGTAGTTAATGAAACTAATGGCGACATCACTTATAGCCTGGACCGACCGGTGAACCAAGCCGATTACGATCCCAAGTTCCGCTACCATTATGAATGGTTTCGGCGCCATTAGCTTTACGGTAGCGCGCTGGTTAAAGAAGCGATGCAGGCTTGGCGCATGACGGAATGGGCGATGAAGACCATTAGCAGGGTGTTGAAAAATTCCCTATTCTTCCTGTTTTTTCTCCTTCGACCATGTTTCAACTAGACTTCAGACCATTTGCGCTTGCTTTATTTCGGTCAACTCATTCAATTTTCTCTTCGCCGCCTCCCCAATTGCCCTT
>CAIUDS010000424.1 GCA_903897985.1 uncultured delta proteobacterium | reverse complement strand
TCAAACACGAGTTCACCGGCGAGCTCGTGCACCAGGTGGGCTTCGATGGCGGCAAGGAATTGAAGATGAAGCAGGCGCTGCGCCCGGGCGTGGGCGCGGCCGGCCGGGTTGCCGCGGAGGGAAAAAGTCTTATGCTCAACCAGGCGGAACAGCTCAAGGCTTTTGCCGCGTCAGGGGAATGGCCGAAGGTGTGGATGGTGCGCAATTATCTGGCCAGCCCGATCCGCATCGGGAACCAGGTGATGGGAGTGATCCGGGTTCTTAACAAGCGGGAGGGCGACTTCCGCAAGGCCGACCAGGTCCTGCTCGAGGAAGTGGCCCGCTCGGTCGGGATCGCGCTGCGCAACCTCGAACTCTATCTGAAACTGGAGCGCAGCGTGGAGGAGACCATCCAGGTCAACCAGATGCTCAACCGGGCCAACTCGGAACTCGAGATGAAAACGCGCGAGTTGGAGGCCCTGCGGCGCAAGGAAAGAGCTTGAGCCGCGGGAGCGGTTCCGGCCGGGCGCGGAGTCCGGGGTTCCGCAATTCCGGCAATGGATATTTGGTTGGGATTTGCTAGAATAGCGGCCATTGAGCGGTGAATACAGTTTGGCCGCGGATCAGGAAGGGAAGCGGGATGGAGAAAGGTTTGGAACAAGCCAAAATATTGATTGAAGCCTTGCCTTACATTCAAAGGTTCCGGGGCAAGACCCTGGTGGTCAAATTGGGCGGGAAAATTTTCGAGAACCAGGAACTGCTCTCGGACTGCGCGCGCGACTTGCTGCTCTTGAAGGCCGTGGGCATGGAGCCGGTGGTGGTCCATGGCGGCGGTCCGCAAGTGGACCGGATGCTGGACCGGCTCGGGATCGAGGCCAAGAAGGTTGATGGTCTGCGGGTCACGGACGCGGCCACCATGGAGGTGGTGGAGATGGTGCTGGGCGGGCAATTGAACCGCGAGCTGGTGATGCGCATCAACCTGGTGGGCGGCAAGGCGGTCGGGCTTTCGGGCAAGGACACCATGATGATGATCGCGGCGCCGGTCGAGGACGGCAAGCTGGGCGCGGTCGGCGAGATCACCAAAGTCGAGTGCGGCCTGATCACCGAACTGCTCGCGAGCGGGGTGATCCCGGTGATCGCCCCGATCGGGGTTGATGAAGAGGGGAAAATTTATAATATAAACGCGGATATGGCCGCGGGCGCCCTGGCCGCGGCGCTGCACGCGGAAAAGCTGATCCTGCTCACCGATGTCGAGGGGGTGAAGGACAAGCAGGGTAGTCTGGTGGGCTCGCTCCACGCCGGCGAGGCCAACCGCCTGATCAAGCAGGGCGCCATCTCCGGCGGCATGATCCCCAAAGTGAAATGCTGCCTCGAGGCGCTCCGGGCCGGAGTGGGCAAGGCCCATATCCTGGACGGAAGGGTCAGCCACACGATCCTGCTCGAAATCTTCACCGATAAAGGATCGGGAACGGAGATATATTTATAAGGTGCGCGGACAAGAGTGTCCGCGCCACGAATTTTGTAAGGAAATTACATGGAAGATTATATAAAACGGGCGGAAAAGGTTTTAACCCCCAACTATCGGCGCCAGCCAGTGCTGCTGGTGCGGGGATCGGGCTCCCGGCTGTGGGACTCCGCGGGCAAGGAATACCTGGATTTCGGGGCCGGCATCGCCTCGTCCAACCTGGGGCATTCCCACCCGAAAGTGGTGGCCGCGATCAAGGACCAGGCCGATAAGCTGATCCATGTCAGCAACCTTTACTACACCGAACCGCAGCTCGAGCTGGCCGAATTGCTCGTGAAAAACAGCGCGTTGGATCAGGTCTTCTTCTGCAACTCCGGGACCGAGGCCAACGAGGCCGCGCTCAAACTGGCCCGCAAATACAGCCGCGACAAGGGCAAGGGCGGATATGAAATCATTTCCGCGCGCAATTCTTTCCACGGCCGAACCTTCGGGGGCTTGAGCGCGACCGGCCAGGACAAATTCTGGAAAGGCTTTGAACCGCTGCTTCCCGGGTTCAAGTTTGTGGACTTCGGAAACCTCGAGCAGCTTAAAGCGCTGGTCAGCAAGGACACCTGCGCGGTGCTCCTGGAAGTGGTCCAGGGCGAGGGCGGGGTCTGGCCGGCCCCTCCCGGATATCTGGCCGGGGTGAGGAAAATTTGCGACGAGAACGGGGCGTTGCTGATGCTGGACGAGGTGCAGACCGGAATGGGCAGGCTGGGCAAACTTTTCGGATACGAGTGGGCGGGGGTCCAGCCGGATGTGATCACCCTGGCCAAAGCGCTCGGGAACGGCGTGCCCATCGGCGCCATGCTGGCGCGCAAGGATGTCGCGGAGGTGCTCCAGCCCGGCACGCATGCGTCCACCTTCGGCGGCAATCCCCTGGCCACCGCCGCGGCCCTCGCAACGCTCTCGGTCATCCTGCAAGAAAAACTTCCCGCGCGCGCGGAAAAAGTGGGCCGGTATTTCGCGGAAAAGCTGGACCAGCTGAAGGAATCCCATGCCGCGGTCAAAGAAATCCGGGCCGTGGGCCTGATGCTGGCCGCGGAACTGAAAGTCGCCAAATGCGAGCGGGTGATTGACCGGATGCGCGAACAAGGTTTCATCCTCAATCTCACCCAGGGCAATGTGCTCCGGTTTTTGCCCGCCCTGATCATCGAGGAAAAGGAAATTGACCGGATGCTCTCCGCGCTGGACCGGGAATTGAAAGTCCTGGACCCGGAGGCGAAATAAAAAATGAATAATACGCCCAGACATTTGTTGTCTTTGCTGGACCTGGACCGGGAGGAACTCCTGGGACTGGTTGCGCGGACCAAGCAACTCAAGCGGGACCAGAAACTAGGAAAGTCTCATCAGCCGCTCCGGGGGAAAAGCCTCGGGCTGATTTTCGAGAAGAAATCCACGCGCACCCGGGTCAGCTTCGAGGTGGGCATTTTCCAGCTCGGCGGGCACGCCGTGTACCTGAGTGCGGAGCAGATGCAGCTCAGCCGGGGGGAGCCGCTCAAGGACACGGCGCGGGTGTTGAGCCGGTACCTGGACGGGATCATTGTCCGGGGCAACCGCCATGCCGACCTGGTCGAGCTCGCGGCCTGGTCGAGCGTAAGCTTTTTACGATAGGGCCGGTCGCTCGTCATGGCGTCGTAGGCGTCGCAGATGGAGAGGATCCTGCCGCCGATGGGAATTTGCATGCCCTGCACGCCGTCCGGATAGCCCGTCCCGTCGAAGAACTCATGGTGCGCGCGGACCATGCGCGTGATCCTGTTGAACTGGGGGATCTGCCCCAGGATCTTCACACCGATCATCACGTGCGTCTTGATGGTGTCGTACTCCTCGGTGGTCAGCTTCCCGTCCTTATTCAGCACGGATTCCT
>CAIUDS010000423.1 GCA_903897985.1 uncultured delta proteobacterium | reverse complement strand
AGGGCAATTGGGGAGGCGGCGAAGAGAAAATTGAATGAGTTGACCGAAATAAAGCAAGCGCAAATGGTCTGAAGTCTAGTTGAAACATGGTCGAAGGAGAAAAAACAGGAAGAATAGGGAATTTTTCAACACCCTGCTAGCGCAATGATGGCCATGCCAAAAGCATCCATGCACAAAAATAACTTTGCGGCGGGAGAAAAAGACTATGTCTGGTCGACCGGGAAGATTTTCTCCATATGCGCGAAACCGGTATCCCAACCGGCGGAGCAGAGAGCGGACGATTAATTCGGGCGAAGTATTCTCCCCGTGGATGCGGCTCATGATCCAACTGCGCTTCTTTTTCTTGAAAACGTCGGCCATCAGGCGAGTTCGATCTTAAGGCTGGGGTCGGTTTCACATTGATCTATAATACGGTTATATTCTTTGATCAGGTGCTCCGCGGTGGTTCTCCGGCCGGATTGGCCGAATTTGCCTATTTCATAGAGGTTCCCGGCTAGAAATTGTTCTGCCTCAAATACATCCAACCGTTCAATAAAACCTTGTTGCTCCGCCAAACTTTCCGCCACCAGGGCGCCTTTTGAGGTGGTAATGATTACAGGCTTTAGGCTCTGCTCCAAATTTTTCCCGCACTTGCGGAGCAGCGCTTCCGAAGGCATGGTGGTGACATGGATGGCGACATCTTCAATGAGGAAATCGCCCTCCCTCCCTGAAGATTCATCTTTGACGGAAGCGCCATAATGTTTGATGGCCTTCCCAAGAACGAGATTTAGTTTAGCACCAACCAGGTGCTGCAGCATGGTCCCGGCCAAGGTGGCTCCCGGGAATTCAGTTTGTCGCCGCTGTGCTTGCTCCAGAAGGTCATGAATTATGGCGCGAAGTGATTTTGAAGTGTCAAAATGCAGCCGGAAGGGCTTTCCGGCAAAATACTCTTTAACCCGGGCAATCCACCAATTTTCAATAAAATCCAGGGCGCATTGGTTTTTGGAATGAAGATTATTCAAAAAGGCCGCATATTTCCTCATTTTGTCGACGCTTCCCCGGCTGGTCCTCCCACCCTCTTCCGCCAAGACCCTTTGGATCCCGTAATCATTTAGAATAGCCTGAACCGCGGATTTGCCCATGCCCACGACTTGTCCCTTCGCTTGGGTCAACAGGTTATCAGGCCGCAAAGGGAATTTCATCGCTTTCGCTCGCCGGGTGATGACCAAGGCCAGGCAGAGCGGGCCTTTGCCATGCATTTTATTTTGCTGATAAAAACTCCTCAGTGATTCATCCAAGTTCATTGCTATGCTCCGAAATGATGCGGGCAAGAGGCGCCAGCAGATGGCGCGCAAGATATCTGGTGACCGGCACCGCCACCGCATCGCCCATGGCTTTGTAGGCATCATTATATGACCCGGGAATTTTGTATCCCGCCCTGACCCCCATGAGGGCGGCGGCTTCTGCGGCGGTTATTAATCTGGCGTTGAACGATCCATTCCGGCGGATGATCAAGTATTGTCGGCTGCTTCCTCCTTCCGGAGTCCTCAAACAGCCGGCCATCCCATCGAATCGCAATTCCAGGACTTGCTTGCCATGTCTAATCCGCCTGTAGCCTGGAAAGACAGAACGACCTGAGCTATAGGAATAATTCATTTTGGCCTTATGATGCGCCGGCACCATCTCAAGAAGCTTGGCGGTTTTGGTTTCGTCATAACATTGCGCTTTGAAGTCAATTAAGCTCTCGAGTTCAACCGGTCGGACGGAAGGCTTGGGGATGCGCCACCAAACCCATTCCTCGAGGCCCTCCGCGGCTTTTTGCAGAGAAACCGGATGGCACCACAATGGCTTCCGGGATTCTAAATCCCGGGTATTAATGTCCCGCTTGACGGCGATGACAAAAACCCTTTTTCTGGATTGCGGCAACCAACACGAGGCGTCCAAAATCACGGCCCCGATTTTATATCCGCGTCTCGCCAAGGCTTTGTGCAGCCTACGGTAATGAGCCCCTTGGTCGGCGGAAATGAGTCCGATTACGTTTTCCGCCACCGCGAGAGGCGGCCGTTCTTTCATTTCATCCATTATCCGGAGCCATTGCCAGACCAAACCGCTGCGTTCGCTGGATAATCCGCCCAAGCTGCCCGCCAAGGATAGATCTTGGCAGGGAAAACTTGCCCATGAGAGGCATGCATCCGGAATCTCGAATCCCTTGATTTTTTCGATCGGCCCAAGCGTGAAAATTCCTTTGGGATGGTTGCCGCAAAATACATCTGCTTTTTTGGGGGATATGTCGTTCGCCCAAACTGGGTTAAAGTACTCCTTCAAGCCTTCAGAAACCAGGCCGCTTCCCGCGAAAAAATCCAAGCAAGCTGGGCGGTTATTTTTTCTAGACATGATCAAGCCCTTAAAACCAAATATGCCGATGATTTGAATCTAAATATAACTCTCTTGTTCTGATTAGTCAAACCAGTCGCCACGCCTGCGCGCGCTTCTTGCGCCAGGGATCAACCGGGGGTAGGGTCCCGTAAATAAGTTGGCGGTTTTTTCAGTCGTGGCGCGGGCTTCCCGCCCGCAAAATTAATGTCTTGGCAGGCAAGAGCTCCTGCGGCCCGAACAAGAGCGCCAGCTCCCCAAGGGGGTCTGCGTCGCTAAGGCGATTTTGGTCAATGGTCAGTGGGCAGTTGAGGCGGCGGCAGGTTTTGACAATGGGGCCGGGGGAATTTAAGATCAAGGGCATGATGGAGAAGGTAATCCGCGGCAAATACGGGGCCGGGTTCGGGAACTCGGCCAAGGACTCGGACCAGCCCGCGCTCATGTTTGTGCACGGCGCCGGCGGCTCGCATCTGATGTGGCTCGGCCAACTCGCGCATTTCTCGAAAGCATACCGCCCCATCGCGATCAACCTCCCCGGGCATGGGCTCTCGCCGGGCGAGGGCTGCCAGTTGATCGAGGACTACGCGGAGTTTGTGCTCGGACTGGCCGACGAACTCAAGCTCGATAAATTCATCCTCGCCGGGTTGAGCATGGGCGGCGCTATCAGCCAGGCCATTGCGCTCAAGGCCCCGGACCGGCTCACCGGCCTGGTCCTGCTCAGCACCGGCGCCAAGCTCAAGGTCATGCCCGAGCTCTTCAAGCTGCTCCGCGAGGACTGGCCGGCCTATTTGAAAATGTTTCCGCAGTTCGCTTTCTCCAAGAACGCGAGTCCCAAGATTATCGAACTGGCGGTAAAGGAACTCGCTCAGCGCGAGCCGTTGGTGGTGGAGGCCGACTTCCGGGCCTGCGACCGCTTCAACCTTACCGAGCAGGTCAAGCAGATCAAAGTCCCGTGCTTGATCATTTCCGCCATGCAGGACCTGCTCACGCCGCCCAAATATATGGACTACCTGCACGCTCAAATCGCGGGTTCGCGGCTGGTCCGGATCGAGGATGCGGGACACATTGTCAATCTGGAAAAACCCGCGGAAGTTAATAAGTCGCTCGGCGAGTTTTTCGAGGAAGTTGTGAAGAAAAGGAATAGCGACTAAAGTCGCCCGCACAGAAAGGAATCGCGCGAAGAGGTATTAAATGAATTTAATAAGCAGATTGGAAGAAGCGAAGCAGCAGGGACGGCCGCTGTTCTGGGACGGGGCCATGGGCACACAGTTGATCGCGCGGGGGCTGGTGGGCCGGGCGCCCGAGGCCTGGAACCTGGAAAAACCGGAGCTCTTGCGCGAGATCCACCGCGACTATGTCCGGGCCGGCTCGGAGGTGATCCAGACCAACACCTTCGGCGCCAACCGGCTCAAGCTGAAGAGCGCGGGTCTGGAAGACAAACTGCAACTGATCAATTCGTCCGCGGTCAAGGCCGCGGCCGAGGCCGCGGAGGGCCAAGCCCTGGTGGCCGGGGACATCGGCCCGACCGGCGAGCTGATGGCGCCGATGGGGAACCTGAGCGCGGAGCAGGCCGAGGAAGTCTATCGCGAGCAGGCGAGTATTTTGGCGGAGGCCGGGGTGGACTTGTTCAGCATCGAGACCATGTTCGCCTTGGAGGAAGCGCAAGCCGCGATCCGGGCGCTGAAGGCGGCGGCTCCGAACCTACCGGTGGCGTGCGGCATGACCTTCAAGAAGACCGCGCGGGGATTTTTCACCATGATGGGGGTAAGCCCGGAACAGGCGGTCAAGGGCATGGTCGAGGCCGGCGCGGAGCTGGTCGGGGCCAACTGCTCGATCGGGCCGAAGGACATGGTGGAACTGGTAAAGGCGATGCGGCCGCTCACGGATAAATACATCATCGCCCAGGCCAATGCGGGCGAGCCTCAACTCAAAGAGGGCAAGGAAATTTATGAGGTGGCCGCGGAGGACTTCGCGGCGTTCGCGAAGCCGATGTTCGAGGCCGGCGCGGACGCGCTCGGGGCCTGCTGCGGAAGTAGCCCGGAGTTCATCCGGCGGATGAAAGCGAAATTTTGATTTGATAAAATGAAGATCAATTCCCAGACTCGGCTTTGCATCCTGATCGGGAACCCAATCGGCCACTCGGTTTCGCCCCAGATCCATAACGCGGGCTATCAAGCGCTCGGGCTTAATTACGCCTATCTGGCCTTCCGGGTGGAAGACCTGCGGTCGGCAGTTGATGGCATACGCGGCTTGCGGATCAGAGGCGCGAGCGTGACCATGCCCCACAAGCAAGCGGTCATCCCGTATCTGGACCAGATCGTCCCGCTGGCGAAAAAGATCGGCGCGGTCAACACCATTGTCAATGATGAGGGCAGACTGACCGGATACAACACCGACGGCCTGGCCGCATATCAATGCCTCGTCAAAGCCGGAGTAAAAATCCAGGGGGCAAAAATTGCCCTGCTCGGGGCCGGCGGGGCCGCGCGCGCCATCGCTTTCACCCTCGCGAGCAAGCGCAAGTCCGGGGAGATGATCTTGATGGATCTGATGGAGCCGCTGGCGCGCTCGCTGGCCGCGGAGGTCGGGAGAAAGACCGGGGCTGGAGTTCGCGCGGCCAGCTTGGCGCGGCTGGGGGAGGAACTGGAAGATAGTTCGGTCCTGATCAACGCCACCCCGATCGGGATGTATCCGAAGGTCGGCTCAACCCCGGTCCCCAAGGCCCTGCTCCGGAAAGACCTCGCGGTCTTCGACATCGTCTATAACCCGCTGCGCACCCGGCTCCTGCGCGAGGCCGCGGGCACGGGCGCCAAGACCATCGGCGGCCTCGAGATGCTGGCGCGGCAGGCCTGCGAGCAGTTCAAGCTCTTCACCGGCAAGGATGCTCCCTTCCGGATCATGCTGGCCGCGGGCCGCAAGGGTCTGAGGGAAATCAAAGGCTGAACGCGGAATCCGGGAACCCCTGACCGTCTAACACTTTTTTTTCCCCTTATCTGCGCGGGCAATCCAAGCAAAATTTCTCAGTTCCGGCTCCGGAAGATGAGCGCGCACCCATGCCAAATCAATCATAACTTCCTT
>CAIUDS010000422.1 GCA_903897985.1 uncultured delta proteobacterium | reverse complement strand
ATCTATCCAGACCTACGGATCCTATACCTATCTCCTCCTCTTCGTGATCGTGTTCTGCGAGACCGGCCTGGTGGTCACGCCCATCCTGCCCGGCGACTCGCTCTTGTTCGCCGCCGGCACCTTTGCCGCGCTCGATGCGCTCAATGTCTGGTATCTCTACCTCATCCTCGCTGTTGCCGCCATCCTCGGCGACACCGTCAACTATTCGGTCGGCCATTTCCTCGGCCGCGAGGCCTTTGAGAAATATCCGCGCATTTTCAAGAAAAAATATCTGGACCGCACCCATGCCTTCTTCGAGAGATACGGCGGCAAGACCATCATCATCGCCCGGTTCGTGCCCATTGTTAGGACTTTCGCGCCCTTCGTGGCCGGCGCCGGCAGCATGACCTATCTCAAGTTCATCAGCTACAATGTGATCGGCGGGCTGGCCTGGGTCGCGGTCTGCATTTTCAGCGGATATTTCTTCGGAAACATCCCCATCGTCAAGAAAAATTTCACCATTGTCATCCTGGTCATAATCTTCCTCTCCATCACCCCCACCATCATCGAGTATCTGCGCCACCGCGCCGGCTCTCAAAAAGCCGGGCACGACGGCATTCGATAATGCCGATTTTTAACTGAGGTATTGAGACAGGAATTCCGCTTCCAGCGCGGAAACTTTTTCAAATAGTTCCCCCGTATAAACTTCAAAATGACCGGCCGGCAGTTGGACCAGCTTGACCTGCTTGATCCGGGAAGCGGTTTTTTCCGCGGCTTGGATCGGGATCAGCGAATCTTTTTCCGCGCAGACCATCAGGACCGGGCAGGAAATCCGCGCGACAAATTTGACCGGCCGGTAAAAGGGCAGGGTGAGGGCGATGCGGGCGGCCGCATAGTTTTTCATTTCATAATTCGGCGGGAGGATGGAAAGCACGCCGGGCATGCACTCGGGCGTGTTCATGAGCGCGAACTCGGTCGGCGCGCCGACCACCGGGACATAATGAGGCTTGCGGCCGAGGACCATGGTGGCAAGATCGAGAAGCGCGTGACCGAAAGCCTGGACCTGAAATTTGACCGGATACAACGCCGACGATGCCATTCCGTCCACAAACGGCGCCTGCGCCACCACCGCGGAGATGCCGGGAGTGACGGCCGCGGTGACCAGCACATGCCCGCCGCTGAAGGAGGTCCCCCAGAGCGCAATCTTATCGCCGTTCACATTTTTCAGCCCGCGGCCATGCGTGATCGCGGCCTGCCAGTCCTGGAGATGCATTTTCGGGCTGATCAAATTTCGCGGCTCGCCCGCGCTGTCGCCGAAGCCACGGTAATCGAAGAGCAACACCGCCAATCCCGAGGCGCAAAATTTCTCGGCAAAGGCCGGCAGCCGGAAGGTCCGCTCGGCGCCGAAGCCGTGCGCCATGATCACGACCGGCGGCTTGGCAGCCTGGTCCGGACGGTAAAGCCAGGCCGCGCATTGCACGCCCCGGCTTAAAAAATTTGAATCCTTTCTATCCAGCGTATCTCCGATCAAAAGGGATTTTCATCTTGATAAAGTTTGGTTTCCGGCAGCGGCGCGCTCAGGTCTTCAATCCCGATCAGTTTCATGGCTTCAAACAAAACCTTGCCGGTCCTGCTGAACCCAAGCGCGGTGTGGTGCGGGAAATGTTTCCCGACCAGGACCTGGCGGTAGAAGCGGCTGAAATTGGGGATGGCGATGATGCCGGTACCGCCGAAGGTAAAGGGATCGAGGTCCAGGATTTCGCCCTCGGCGATATAGCTTTGCAGATGAGAGTCGGGCGTGGATTGCAGCCGGAAGATGGTGATGGGGCCGGGTTTCAGTTGTCCCTCCAGGGTGCCGCGCGTGATGTTCGGGGTTTTTCCGCCTTCCATCATCCGGTTCATGATCAGCTGATAGTTCATGCGGCAGTTCTTCATGCACGAGGCCGCGGTATTCCCGCAATGGAATCCCATGAACAGGTCCGCGAACGAGGCGCCTTTGAGATCGGCCTGGGCCGGGATGATGTCGTCCGGGACGGAGTTGTTGATGTCGAGCAGCGTTGCCGGGCTGAAGCCGGCGAGTTGGACCAGGTATTCGGAGAGCGCGCCGTAAAGGTCAACCTCGCACGCCACCGGGATGCCCCGGCCCGCGAGCCGGCCGTTCACATAGCAGGGCACAAACCCGAACGAGCGCTCGAACGCCGGCCAGCACTTGTCGGCAAAAACCCCGAACTTGCTCGCGCCCAGATTTTGCTCCATGAAATCGGTGAGCGTCGTTTCCAACTGGGCGAGCCTGGGCAGCAGGTCCGGGTAGGTCGCGCCCGGGCCCAATTCCCTTTTCATGTCCTGCTCGACCGCGGCGATCTTCTTTTTCTTGCCCGCGGCGTCCTCATAAAGCTGGAACAGGTCCAGCTCCGAGTTTTCCATCACCTCCACGCCCAAGTCCATGAGCGGTTGGATCGGCGCGTTGCAGGCGAAGAAATCGGCCGGCCTCGGCCCGAAGCTGAAAATTTTCAGATGCCGCATCCCGATCACCACCCGGGCGATGCCCTCGAACAGTTTGACCTGCTTGGCCAACTCCTCGGGCAGCCCGACCGGCGCCTGCGGAATGAACGCGCGCAGGCGGCGCAGGCCCAGGTTGTAGGAGCAGTTAAGCAGGCCGCAGAGCGCGTCGCCCCGGTCATGCGCCAGCACCTTCTTGTTTTCTTCCGCGGCGGCGCAGACCATGACCGGCCCGGCAAAGCGCGAGATGAACATGGTGGTCGGTCCCTCCGGGCCGAAATTGCCCAGATAGACCACCGCGGCGTTGCATTTACGCGCATCGAGTTCCCGCAAGGCCTTGAGCGCGTCCTTTTCATTCACGATGATCACCGGGCAGCGGTGGAACTCGAGCTTGAGCTTGCCCAGCGATTTCGCGAGTCGGTCCAGCCGGCTCGCGGTCAGCGCGGCCGGGAAGCAGTCGCGCGACACGCCCACGATCCCGATTTTCACTTCCGGCACATTGCCCAGTTTTTGCATTGGATCCCTCCCTTAAGGTCTCGGATATTATTTTTTCGGCTGCCCGTAAGAAGCCTGGGGGCCGTGTTTGCGCAGGTAATGTTTGTCCAGCAACTCTTTCCCCAGCGGCCCGGCCTGGGGGTTGATCGTCATGGTCCGGAACGCCAGCCTGGCGATCTCCTCCAGCAACAGGCTGTTGGTCACCGCCTCCAGCGGGCTTTTGCCCCAGACAAACGGCCCGTGTTTCGCCACCAGCACCGCCATCATATCTTCGGGATTGGTGAGTCGGAACTGGTCCACGATCACCCGGCCGGTGTTCGCCTCGTAATCGCTTTCCATTTCTTTGGCCGTGAGCGGGCGCGTGACCGGGATTTCGCCGTGGAACTCGTCGGCATGAGTCGTGCCCAGACAGGGGATGGGTTTCTCCGCCTGGGCGAACGCAGTGGCATACGGGCTGTGGGTATGGCAGATGCCGCGGATCTCCGGCCAGGCCTTGTATAACTCGAGATGGGTGGCTAGGTCCACCGAGGGTTTGAGTTCCCCCTCCACCACCTTGCCCTTGAGATCGGCCAGCACGATCTGTTCGGGCTTGAGCCGCTCATAAGCCGTCCCGCTCGGCTTGATCGCAATCAGGCCCGCCTTGCGGTCAATCCCGCTGACATTGCCGAAAGTGAGGATGACCAGTTTGTGCTTGACCAGAGCCCGATTGGCCGCGCATACCTCTTTCTTCAAACCCTCCAGCATCAATAACCCCCTTTTATCTCACCACAGAGAACACAGAGGGCACAGAGATTTTTTTGGTTTCGCGTTAAATTCCTTTCTCATCATCTGTATTTCCTCCTCCGTGTTCTCTGTGTCCTCTGT
>CAIUDS010000421.1 GCA_903897985.1 uncultured delta proteobacterium | reverse complement strand
GGAATTTCAGGTGATCGGCGAGGCCGCCAACGGCGTGGAGGCGATCGAGAAATACCGGCAACTCAAGCCGGACATCATCACCATGGACATCGTGATGCCGCTCAAGAGCGGGATCGAGGCGGTGCGGGAAATCATGAAGATCGACCGGGGCGCCAAGATCGTGATGTGCTCGGCCCTGGGCCAGGAGTCGCTGGTGATGGAGGCGATCGAGGCCGGGGCGCGCGATTACATTATCAAGCCGTTCCAGCCGGAAAAAGTTCTGGAAGTGATCAAGAAAGTGGTGTCACTCAAGCAATGATAGACCTGTCCAAATACAAAGCCCTGTTCCTGAGCGAGAGCCTCGAGCACCTGCAGTCCATGAACGAGGGCCTGCTCAAGATGGAAAAGGAAGGGCAGGGTGACGATACCATCGCGGCCATTTTCCGGAATGTCCACTCCATCAAGGGCATGGCCGCGAGCATGGGCTACGAGCCGATCCGGGACCTGACGCACTCGCTGGAGGACCTGCTCGATCAGGTCCGGCAAAAGCAGCGGGGGGTGGACAAGGAGCTGTCCGAACTGCTCTTCGCGGCCGCGGACCGGATTGAAAAGATGCTCAAGGAGATCGAGCAGGACCGCGAAATCAGCGCCGGCTGGGAAGAACTCCAGAAACAAATCGCGGCCCAGGTAAAAAAAAAGCCGACTAGAGAACCAGCCGCCCCGTCCCCGCCCTTAAAAAAGGAAGTCAAGGCCCCGGAGAAAAAAAAAGGCATTGAAATCCAGGTCTGGATTTCGCCCGAGGCCGATGCGCCCTCGGTCCGGGGATTGATCCTGTTTAAAAGGTTGCAGGAACTGGGAAAGATCTTGAGCGCCCATCCGGACCTGGAGGAAATCAAACAGGGCAAACTGGAAGCCACCAAGGAAGGCTACCCGATCCGGATGGTATTTTCGTCGCAAGCCCCCCGCGAGCAGATCGAGCAGGTCATCTCCGGCGTAAGCGAGATTGTAAAATTTGAAGTGAAGGATGGCGCGGCCCCCGCGGCCGAGGCGAAGGCCGCCGCGGAGCCGGAAGAACCCAAGCCGCGCAAAGAAGCTGAATCAAGCATCGCTCCGCTCCCGCAGACGGTCCGGATCCGCACCCAGATTCTGGACGACCTGATCAACACCCTGGGCGAACTGATCCTGATCAAGGGCGAGCTCGAGGAACTGGCGCGCAAGAGTCCCTTGCCCGGACTAAGGCAAGGGCTGGACCGGATCGAGCGGCTGGGCCGCGAGTTCCACGACCAGGTCATGAGCGCGCGGCTGGTCCCGATCGAACTGATCGTGCAACGGTTCCCGCGCCTGGTGCGGGATCTGGCGCGCGAGGAAGGCAAAGAAATCGAACTGGAAATAAAAGGGAAAGAAATCGAACTGGACCGGACCTTGATCGAGAAGCTGGCGGACCCGCTGGTGCATATAATCCGCAACGCGGTCTATCACGGGATCGAGACCCCGGAGCAAAGGAAGCAGCAGGGCAAGAACCGGACCGGCCGGATCAACATCTCGACCAGCCGCGAGCGCGACATGGTTGAGCTCCATATTTCCGACGACGGCCGGGGCATTGATCCGGAAAAAATCCGCAAGGTCGCCCTGGCCAAAGGCTTGATCACTCCGGAGCAGGCCGAGCAGCTCACGCCCGATTCGAGCATGAATCTGGTGTTCCTGCCCGGCTTCTCCACCGCGGAAAAAGTGGGCATGGTCTCGGGCCGGGGCGTGGGAATGGAAGTGGTCAAGAATGTGGTCGAGGGTCTGGGCGGCGCCGTGAGCCTGTTCTCGCAGGTCGGCAAGGGAACCACCATCTCGCTCTCGCTGCCCCGGACCGTGGCCATCTCCAAGGTGCTCCTGATCAAGCTGGCCCAAGAGGTCTTTGCTTTTCCCCTGAGCCGGATCCTCCGCTCCATCGAAATCCTGCCCTACCAGCTCCGCAAGAGCCAGAACCAGGAATACTACCTCGAGCGGCAGGACCTGATCCCGCTCATGTATTTCCATAAGCTGCTCGATCTCAAGGCGCCCGAGGATCATCACTTCCCGCTCAACGCCCTGATCGTGGAGGCCAAGAAGAAAAAGCTGGCCCTGGTGGTGGATGACCTGGTCGGGCAGGAAGACGCCTTTATCCGGCCGCTGGGCAAGCCGCTCGAGCGGATCCCGGGTCTGGCCGGGGTGACCATGCTGGGGGACGGGAGGATCGTGTTCGTGCTGGATTTGGTCGGACTGTTTTGAAGGAGGATGGGATGCGCGCGAAAAAAGGCGATCTGGACCGGGTGCAGGTGGATGCGCTGCAGGAGCTCTGCAACATCGGCATGGGCCGCGCCACCACCGCGCTCGCCCAGATGGTGGGCAAGACTATTTTCTTCAATGTGCCCCAGGTGACCAAGGCCGGGATCAAGACCATCCCGGGATTGATCGGCCGGCCCGAGGAGATCGTGGTCGGCATTTACCTGCGTTTCCACGGCCCGATCGAGGGCAATATCCTGTTCATCTTCCCCCGCGAGAGCGCGCTTTTGCTCCGCAAGATCATGACCGGCAACGATTCCAACGAACTGATTTTCGATGAATACCAGACCTCCCTGCTCAAGGAGCTCGGCAATATCCTGGCCGGCAGTTACTTGACCGTGATGGAGAACCTGCTCGGCATGCGCCTGATCCAGTCGGCGCCCTGGTTCGCCTTTGACCTGACCGGCGCCATCATTGACCCCATCCTGATCCAACTGGGCAAGGACACCGACCAGGTCGTGGTGATCAAGGCCGAGTTTTTCGTGCGCGAGGACGAGGCTCTGCGGGGAAAATTTTATCTGCTGCCCGAGCCCAACTCGGTTGCGCTTTTGCTCAAGGCCCTGGGGATAGGAGCCTGAGCCGATGCGCAAATCGGTGCGGATAAAAATCAGCGAATATTACCTGGCCAAAAACGGCGAGACGATCAAATCCTATGGACTCGGTTCCTGCGTGGGAGTGGCCGTCTGGGACCCGAAAAAGAAAATCGGCGCCCTCGCCCATATTTTGCTCCCGGCTTCCAAAAACTCCGCAGCCGCGGCGAACTCCGCCAAGTATGCCCCCGGCGCAGTCGCCGTTATGATGGAGGAGTTGGTCGAGGCCGGGTGCGAGCCGCGCCGGCTGTTGGCCAAAATGGCCGGAGGCGCCAACATTTTCCCGCGGCGGTTCAATTCCTGCGCCGGCGAGCCGGGCGCCAACCTCGGCCGGAGAAATGTCCTGGCCGCGCGCAAAGCCCTGGCCCGGAAGAAAATCCCGCTCGCGGCCGAGGAGGTGGGCGGGGAGACCGGCCGGATCATTGAATTCAACCCCGCGACCGGCGAACTGCGCATCTATAAATCCACCGGAGAGGTGAAAATTATCTAGCATGGATAGAGAAAGAATGAAAAAGTTGCTCGCGGATGTGCAAGCGCATAAATTGGACCCGGAAAGCGCGCTTTCGAAAATAGCGCATCTGCCTTTTTCCGACCTGGATTTCGCCAAGCTCGATTTTCACCGCCAGATCCGGCAGGGGCTGCCGGAAGTGATTTTTGGTGAAGGCAAAGAGATCGGCGAGATCGAGCAGATCATCCGCAAAATGAAAAAAGAAAAAACCAATGTCCTGGTCACCCGGCTGGACGCGGCCAAGGCTCAAGCCCTGCTCCGGAAGTTCCGCTCCGGAAAATATAATGCGCGCGGCCGCGCCCTTACCCTCATCTCGCATCCGGTCAAACTCCAAGGCAAGGGCAAAATCCTGATCATCACCGCCGGAACCTCCGACCTGGCCGTGGCCGAGGAGGCTCGGGAAACCGCGCAATTCCTGGGAAATCCCGTGGAAAAAATTTACGACCTCGGCGTCGCCGGCCTGCACCGCTTGTTTGCTTTCTCAAAGACTTTGGCCGAGGCCCGGGTGCTCATCGTGGTCGCGGGAATGGAAGGCGCGCTGCCCAGCGTGGTCGCGGGTCTGGTGGACAAGCCCGTGATCGGGGTTCCCACCAGCATCGGCTACGGCGCCAGTTTCAGCGGCATCAGCGCGCTGCTGGGCATGCTCAACACCTGCGCCAACGGGCTCGCCGTGGTCAACATAGACAATGGTTATGGCGCGGCCTGTTTCGCCAGCATGATCAACCGGCTGTGAGGAGAAAAATGCCGTCAAGAAAAAATATCGCCTGGGTTGACTGCAACAGCGGTGTTGCCGGCAACATGCTTTTAGGCGCGCTGGTGGACCTGGGGTTCCCGGCTTCCCGGCTCCAGGCGTTGGTCCGGACGCTGGGATTGGGAAAGGTCGAGTTCAAGGTCAAGCGGGAAACCCGCTCGGGCATCGCCGGGGTGCTGGTCAAGATTCTGCCGCGGAGCGAACCAAAGGCGCGAAAGCTAAAAGACATCACCCGGATCATCAGCCGGGCCCGGCTGCCGGAACCGGTGAAAAAGCAAAGCCTCGAAGCCTTCAAGTTGCTGGCGCGGGCCGAGGCCAAGGTTCACGCGGTCTCGCCGGAAGAGGTCCACTTTCACGAGTTGGGCGCGGTGGATACCATCCTTGATATCGTGGGCGTGCTGCTCGGGTTTCATGAACTGGGGATCGAGGAGGCGCATTTCAGCCGCATCCGCCTGGGCGCGGGAGAGCTTTGCTGCGAGCATGGCAAACTGCCGGTGCCGGCCCCGGCCACGCTCGAGCTTTTGCAAGGCGTTGCCGTGGCGGGCGGGGAGGAAAGCGAAGGGGAATTGGCCACGCCCACCGGCGCGGTCCTGGCTCGAATCCTGGGCGCAAGTTTCGGCCCCATGCCGCAGATGAAAGTTCATAAGATCGGATACGGGCTGGGCGACAAAAAGCTCGAAACCCGGCCCAACCTGCTCCGGATTGCGAAGGGCGAGAGCGGGCCCGCGGCCGAGGAACTGATGCAGGTGGAAACCACCATAGACGACATGAACCCCGAATATTACGACCCGCTGATGAACGCGATTTTTAAAGCCGGGGCGCTGGAGGCCGCGCTCCTTCCCGCGCAACTGAAAAAAAACCGGCCCGGGGTGATCCTGCGCGCGCTCTGCCCGAGCGAAAACCTGGAGCTGGTCCTGGACGCGGTCTTTGAACATTCCACCACCACCGGGATCAGGTTTTACCGAGTGAACCGGGTATGTCTGTCCCGCGAGGTCCGATCCCTCAATACCGCGTTCGGCCGGGTGCGCGTGAAAAGGATCGAGCTGCCCGGAGGCCGCGAGCGGATCCATCCGGAGTTCGAGGATTTGAAAAGGATTTCAGAAAAGCGGGGGATTCCGCTGCCGGTTTTAGAGGAAGAGGTAATCAAGGCATGGTCAAGAAGGAAAACCGGAATTCCGAAGTAAGCTTGTCCTTGCTTTTGATCAAAGGCCCGGGGCGGGGACTCCCAACCCTGGCCGCGGGTCTGGAAAAGGCGGGGTTCCGCTCCGAGGCCGCGCAGCCGCGGCAAAAGGATTTCAAAAAGAAAATCACCTCCGTATCCTTCAGCGCCATCCTGCTCCCCCTTGAGTCCGCCAAGTTGATCCCGAGGATCCGCGAGTTGAGGGGGCTCCGCCAGATCCCGATCCTGCTCATATATTCCGGCGCGGTTGCCGGGAGCCAGTCCCTTCTGCTCCGGGGCGCGGACGATTTCCTGCAATTGCCGGCCCCGGCTTCCGAGCTCAAGCTCCGAATTCAGGGGCTGCTCGAGCGGGCCCGCACCCATGTGGTGGATTACATTTTGGATGAAGGATACCGGGCGCTCGAGCAAATCATGAGTTCAGTCCGCTCCGGCAAAAATGATTTTCAGGTCCTGGCGCTCGCGGTCTCCGAATTGGACCGCATGTTCCCCGCCTCCAAGTCCTCCATCATTATGATTGACCAGGCCCGGAAACGGGGACTGGTGATCGCCGAGACCGAGAAACCCGGCGAGCTGAACATCCCCATCGCGCTCAAGGAGTATCCGGAAATCCTGAAAGTGATGAAAACCCGCAAGCTCCTCAATATCCTGGATGTGCAGCGCCACCCGGTTATGCGGGAAGTCAAGGCCATCCTCGCGGCCAACGCGATTTCCTCCATGCTGGTGGTGCCGGTCCTGTATCAGGACGAGCTGATTGGAACCGTGATCCTCCGCTCCCTCGCCCAGAAGCAGGCCTACCTGCCCATGGACATCTATTTCACGCAGATGATGGCGGACGCGCTCGCGATCGCGTTGAAGAATCTGCGCCTGAGCCGGATGGCCGAGGAAGAGGCCAAAGAAAGGCGGCAGGCGTTGGAAAAGGCGCGGCTCAAAGGAGACGCCTCCAAGCGGCTCGAAAAATTATTCGAATACGCCTCGGACGGGTTGCTTCTGGCCAACGACCGGGGCGAGATCACCGGGGTGAACCAGAATTTCATCCGGTTGACCGGCTTCGACCGGAACCAGGTGGTGGGACGCCTGCTCCAACATTTCCTCGCTTTTGAAAAACCACATCCGGAATCCGTGGCCGAGTGGGTGCGCAAGAAACACCGCAGCGGCACCAGTCATCTGCTTTTGAGCATCCGGGAGGGCCAACAAAAATATGTCACCGTCCATATCGAGACCCTGCCCGGCGCTCAGCGCGAGTTTCTGATCTCGGTCCACGATGTCACCGAGGAGCGCAAATTGAGCCTGGAACTGCGCCGGACCAAAGAGTTCCTCGAAAACCTGGTCCAGAACTCCATGGAGGCCATCATTGCCGCGGACATGGATGGCAATATCATCATTTTCAACCGCGCAGCCGAGGAGTTGACCGGGTTCAAGGCCGCCGAGGTGGTGGAAAAGAAAAACATTGTTGATCTGTATGCCCCGGGCGCGGCCCGCGCGATCATGAAAAAATTGCGCAGCCCGTTCTACGGGGGCGAGGGCCGGCTGGAGACCACCCATAACCTCCTGATCGGCAGGAAAGGCGAGGAAATCCCGATCAACATGACCGCCGCCATTATTCGCGACGACCAGGGCCGGGGGGTGGCCACGGTCGGATTATACCAAGATTTGCGCGAGCGCATTGAAATCGAGAAGCGGCTGCGCGAGGCCCAGGAACGGCTGCTGGAAAGCAAGCGGCGCGAGGCGATCATGGCTCTGGCCGGCGCCGCGGCCCACGAACTCAACCAGCCGCTCACTTCCATCATCGGCTATACCGAAATCCTCCGACACTTCGGCGAGCGGATCAAAGAGCAGCCCAACCTTCCGGAAAACCTGCTCGCTTCTTTCGAGAACGCCACCAAGGTGATCGCCGAGCAGGCGGAGCGCATGGCCGGCGCCATCAAAAAACTGGGCGAACTCAGCGAATTCGAGACCCGGGAATACGCGGGCAAGCAGAAAATTCTGGACCTGGAGCGGTCCGGCCGGCAGGAGCGCAACTGGTTGCATGCGCTGGCCATGATTGAGGAAGCGGTTTTGATTATTGATTCGGAATTGCTGGTGCTGGAAGCCCGGGGCCGGCCGCGGGAAATTTTCGGGGAGAATCCCGAGGGGAAAAGCCTGAGCCGGTATTTTGAAGGAGTGAATTACGCCAGCGCCACCCAGTTGCTTGAGGAAGCCAAAGTTAAGGGCTCGGCCAAAGGCGAACTAGGGCTTCACCCGGTCGCCGGTCAGAATAAACGGGTGCGGCTGGAGATCGAGCAGGGCGAGGAAAAAGAGTTGATCCTGAGCATAGGCGACATCGGGGGCCGGCGGGAGATGGAAGAGCGGCTCAAGGAACTGACGGCTTTCCGCGAGGAACTGTTTCAGAATCTGCCGGTCCCGCTCATGGTTTTCGACCCCGATGGGAAAATAACTTATTTGACCCGCGAGGCCGAACGGCTTTTGGGATTCAGCGCCGAGGAGTTGAAGGGGAAACTGCCCGAGTCCGTATTGGAAGATTTTGACGCCAATCTGTTCCTGCGCATGCTCAGAAAACTGCGTAGCCAGGGCAAGCTGGAAGGCAAGGCTTGGTTGCGCGACAAACAGGGAAACAAATTCCTGATCTATTACTTCAACCGCGCCGTGCGCGATCAGGCCGGCGAAGTGATCGGTTATCTTTCGTTCATGGTGGACCTCTCCGAGAAGCACTACCTCGAGGAGGCGCTCAAGGCAAAGACCAACTACCTGGAGGCCGTGCGCAAGACCACCGAGATCCTGATCCGGGGCAAGGACTGGCAGGAAGCCCTTTGTTCAATGATGGCGGAGTTGAGGCGGTTGCTGGAGTTTGATTTCGCGGGGGTGATCCCGTTGGAACCCACGGAGCGAGGGCTGTATTTCTTGAGCTATGATCCCCAAACCGGGGAAAAACGGCTGCAAGAACTGAAATTATATGAACACCTTCAGCTCGCCCTGAGTTTGGTGAACCGGCCGGGGGTCATCAGCAAGGAAGACTTTTCCGCGGCGGACTATCCCGAGGTCCCCGGAGAAATAACGGCAATAAAAAATGACCTGCTCCAGCGGGGGATCCGAAGCTTTATGGTCATCCCGCTTCGATTCCAGGAAGAGCTGATCGGGAGCCTGTTTATCGGCCACCATGAGCCTCGACATTTCTCGCTGGAACAACTGGAGCCGGTGCAGCAGATGATTGCTCAGATGGCCATCGCCCTTTCTCACTTCCGGCTTTATATGAAGCAGGAAAAGCAGCGACAGGCCTTGCTCCAGAGAAACCTGTTCCTCGAACAAATCATCGAGCAAAGCCAGAAAATAGACTTGCAGCAGGACGAGACCAAGATCTTCGGCCAGTTCTTGAGCCTGTTCCAGGAAATTTTCCCCAAAGCCCACCTCTGGCTGGCCTGGCGGGGCGAAGCCGACCAGCTGTGGGTCAAGGGCGTGAGCGATCTCGACCCGGGCCTGGTCGGCACCAAGCTGAGCCTCAAGCCGGGCTTGGAGGAAAATTTTATTTCATCGGCGCATCCGCTGGCGTTCGAGCCGGGTCTGGACAGCGTGGGGTTTCTCGAAAAAAGCCGGAGCGTGCTCCTGGTCCCGATCATCTCCGAAAAAAAACTGGCCGGGCTGCTGGGGGTGGAATCCCATCATCCGGAGCCGTTCCTGGCCGAGGAAAAATTCTTGCTCCAATTGTTCAGCCGCTATCTCGCGCTC
>CAIUDS010000420.1 GCA_903897985.1 uncultured delta proteobacterium | reverse complement strand
GGCGTGGGTGCCCGCAATTGCGGGCGATTCAGCGCGAGCTGGACGAGCGGGCGAGCAGGCGGTACACGGTCCAAGGTTCACGGTTCACGAAACGCGGTACACGGTTCAAGGTACACGGTGCACGGAATGCTGCGCGATTGCATTACCGTTAACCGTTGACCGTTCACCGTTCACCAGGATTTTTGTTAACCGTTTACCGTTCACCGTTGACCGCTTGCTCCAGCAAGTTCGATTAACCCAGACTCAACATCACACGATCATCAGGGGTCCAGCACAAGGGTCGTAACCCTTGACCCCCGGGTTTAGACCGGGGCAAGAAAAAAATTGCGGCTCTTGAAAACAACGAATGGCGTTTTGACGGGGAAGGAGTATCTTGAGCTCGGGGAGCGTAACCGATTGAAATCTTTTGATTGTTCGCAGACCCTCCTCCGTCCCGCTTTAAGGCGAGACTACGGAGGGCAAGCAAGAGTGTCCGCAGCACGAACGCTCGCACATCAATCGGGAGGCATGATTTTCCCAACCCCCCAACCCCAAACCCCCAATTAAATTTGACGGCAAGGAGCGGTTTTGCTAGATTTTGGGGGATGTAGACCCGGATCAAGGATCTGTTCAAGAAATATTTTTTGACCGGCTTTCTGATTTTGCTGCCGGGGATCGTGACCTTGGTGCTAGTCTACTGGCTGGCGCGCTGGATCGCGGGACTGCTCAGCTTCGGCATCATCCCGACCCTGATCAATAATGCGGGCCTGCAAACGGTTGATTTTATCCTGGGGCTGGCTATACTGCTGATTATCACCCTGGCCACCGGCGCCTTTGCCCGGACCTATTTTTTGCGCAAAGCCGGGGGTTTTGCCGAGCGTATCCTCACCAGGATTCCGGGCGCGGGCATTGTTTATGCGGAATGTCCAGGCCCAAGGCTGCGGACCCAATGAAACAAAACGGGGCGGGTTGTTGACGCCCCTCAAGGGGGAGGTAACTGAGGATGTACCGGATAGGAGTTGATATCGGCGCCACCAAAACCAAGGTGCTCTTGCTTTCGCCGTCGGGGAAAATTTTGCGCCGGGAAAAAATCCTGACCGACAGTTTTGGCCGGGCGGAGCCGATCATTTTTCGGGTCAGCGATCTGATCGAGCGGTTTTTGCGGGAAGCGGGGATCCCGAAGCACAAGCTGGGCTTTATCGGGTGCGGCTGCGCCGGGTTCATGGACATCGAAACCGGCTGGATAGACAATTCGCCCAATCTTAAATGGAATGATGTGCAGTTCGGGAAAATCTTCCAGAAACGGCTGGGCCTGAAGGTCCGGATGGTCAACGATGTCAATGCCGCGGCCTGGGGCGAATATGTCTATGGCGCGGCCAAGGGCAAGGGCTACCGGAACCTGGTCGCGGTCTTTCCCGGCTCGGGCATCGGCGGCGGGATCGTTTGCAACTGCCAGTTGGTGGAGGGCGCGACCGGGACCGCGGGGGAGGTCGGCCATTTGATCTTCCGCGAGAACGGGCTCAAGTGCGACTGCGGCCACCAGGGCTGCCACGAGGCCTATGCCGGCGGGGTACCCATGGAGAACCGGATGCGGAAACTGGTGAAAGCCGGCAAAAGCAAAATGGTTTATAAAATGGTGCAGGGCGACCTTTCCAAAATCAACACCCGCACCATCGCGGACGCGGCGCGCAAGGGAGACCCCGCGGCGAAAATGATCTGGGACGACGCGGTGATGAGCCTGAATGTCCTTTGCGCCAACCTGGTCAATGTGTTCAATCCCGAGATCCTGGTCCTGGGCGGGGGCGTGATTGACGGCAACCCAACTCTGGTGCCCACCATCCGACATTTTGTCAAAAACCGCGCGGTGGACTACAGCGCCAAAACCGTGAAGATCGTGAAGAGCAACCTGGCCGGAGACGCGATCGCGCTGGGCGCCGCGGCCATGGCGGAAGCGAAGTGTTAAGGAGGGCTCATGCCGGTTAGTATAGACCAATTCACAAACATGTTTGAACCCGAGTCCATCGCCATCATCGGCGCCAGCAATGTGCCGGGCAAATGGGGCTTTATCATGCCCATCAACATCGTCACCGGCGGTTACAAGGGCCGGATGCACTATGTGAACCCGCGCGAAAAATTTATCCAGGGCCAGCGCGCCTTTGCCAGCGCGGCCGAACTGCCCGAGGCGGTGGACCTGATGATCGTGACGGTGCCGGCCAGCCTGGTGCCACAGGTGATGGAGCAGGCCGGCAAGCGCAAGGTGAAGACCGCGGTGGTGGTGAGTTCGGGTTTTTCCGAACTGGGGGCGGAGGGCCGGAAACTGGAGGACCGCGTAGTGGCGATCGCCAATGACGCCGGCATCCTGATGGCCGGTCCCAACACCATGGGGATTTGCAGCCCGCCGAGCAAGCTCTATGCCGTGGGCGCGGTGGTGATGCCGCCGGCCGGACACATCGGCGCGTTGAGCCAGAGCGGCAACTTGGGCGTGCAGATCCTGGGCTGGGCCGAGCGCGGCGGCCTCGGGATCAGCCGATATATCTGCTCGGGCAACGAGGGCCAGGCCACCTGCGACCGGGTGCT
>CAIUDS010000419.1 GCA_903897985.1 uncultured delta proteobacterium | reverse complement strand
CTTTGATGTGGAGTTCAGCCCGGTCCCCTGGGGGGCTTTGAAGCAGTTCGTGATCCGGGCGCCCATGGTGGTGCTATTTTATGATTATGGCCGGGTGTTCATGGACCATGACGAGATCCTGGAAACCTCCAAGGGCTATCATTACACCTATGGCGTGAGTTTCCGCTTCGTCATCAGCCCCAGCGTGCTGGTCCGGTTTGATTGGGCCTTCAGCGAGGAGGAACAGGATTCCTATATCACCTCGGGCTGGCCGTTCTGAGCGCGGAAATATGAAGAAAACGGGAACCGAATGTCCACTGAATACATCTAAATAGTTGGATAAATGAATGTTTATGGTTTAGGCCGTTTTTCTACTTGACAAAGCGGCGATTTTATAGTATTTTTGGACAACAAGTCTTGGTGGTTCAACTCGACGAGTCAGGCATTGAATTATTCTTTATATGGATGGAATCGGCGCTGAAGGAGTGAAGTATAAAAACCATATAAAGGAGGGAAAAAAGATGGCAGCGGAAATTATTGACGGAAAAGCAATCTCGCAGCAGATCCAAGCCGAGATCAAAACCGAGGTCGAGGAGCTCAAGCAAAAGCACAACCTGGTTCCGGGATTGGCCGTGGTTCTGGTGGGCGAAGACCCGGGCAGCCAGGTTTATGTCAAGAACAAGGGAATTGCCTGCCAAAAGGCCGGAATCAAATCGCTGGAATTCAGGAAACCGGCTGATTTTCCGGAAAGCGAGTTGCTCCAGTTAGTCCAGGAATTGAACCAGAACCCGGAAGTGGACGGGATCCTGGTCCAGTTGCCGGTACCCAAGCATATCAACGAGAAGAAGATTCTTTACGCCATAGACCCGGCCAAGGATGTGGACGGGTTTCATCCGTTTAATGTCGGCCGGCTGATGATCGGGGATCCGATTTATCTGCCCTGCACCCCGGCCGGTATCCAGGAACTGCTGGTCCGGGCGGGAACCAAGATCGAAGGCGCTCATGTGGTAGTGGTGGGCAGGAGCAACCTGGTGGGGAAGCCTATCGCCATGATCCTGGTTCAAAAGGCCAAAAACGCGAACGCCACCGTGACCGTCTGCCACACTCGGACCCCGAATATGGCTGACCACACCCGGCAGGCGGACATCCTGATCGTGGCCGCGGGCAAGCCCAAAGCCATCAGCGGAGACATGATCAAGCCCGGAGCGACCGTGATAGATGTGGGCGTGAACCGGCTCGAGACCGGGCTGTGCGGAGATGTGGATTTCGAGTCGGCCAAGCTGGTGGCCGGGAAGATCACCCCGGTCCCGGGCGGGGTCGGACCCATGACCATTACCATGCTGCTCAAGAACACCTTGCGGGCGGCGCGGCTGCGACTGGAGAAAAGCGGCAAATAACCGACAACTTCAACATCTATATATAGTGACTCAACCGGAGCTCTTTAGGAAAGGACCGAATGAAGGTAAAGATTGTCCCAGATAACATCATCGTGGAAGCGCAGCCCGGAGAGCAGCTTCTGGAGGTGATCAGCCGCGGCGGCCTTCTGATTGACGCCAGTTGCGGCGGGAGTGGTGTCTGCGGACAGTGCCGGGTCCGGATTGAAAAAGGCAAGGTGACTTCCGAACCCGGGGTTCAGCAGACCGAGGAAGAGTATGCCAAGGGCTGGCGTCAGGCCTGCCTTTCCCAGATCAAGACCGACCTGGAAATCTTCATTCCGGAGGACAGCCGGGTGGAGCGCGAGTTGGTGGAGCAGAAACCGACGGCGCCCAAGGGGCAGTTTCTGAGCGAGGACGAGATTACCCGTTTGAACCCGGACTGGAAAAAGGAATCGCCGGTCCAAAAACTCTATGTCGAATTGCCTCCGCCCGGCCAGGATGACAGCCGCAGCGATCTCCAGCGGCTGACGCGCGGACTTCGCCAGCGCTACGGCTTGCGCCGGGTGTCGGTGGATTTTCCGGTATTCAAGAAAATGCCCAAGGTCTTGCGCGACGGCGGTTTCAAGGCCACGGTCACGGTGGTGAGGACCCGGGGGGAAGAGACCGGCGAACCGGACCTCCAGCGCGGCGCGCGCGGGCCGAAACTGATCTCGATCGAGCCGGGCGACACCCGGGAGCGGCATTTTTCCCTGGCCTTCGACCTCGGCACCACCACCATCTCCGGCTCGATGCTCGACCTTAATAATTACCGCGCGCTCGCCACCGTCAACCATTTCAACGGCCAGATCCGCTTCGGCGCGGATGTGATCAGCCGCATCCTGTTCGCCAACAAGGCGACCGGGCTCGCCCAGTTGCAGAAGGCCGCGGTTGACACCATGAACCAGGTCCTCGACCAGCTCCTCGCCAAGACCGGGGTGCAGCGGAACGAGATCACCCATGTCACCGCGGCCGGAAACACCACCATGGCCCATCTCCTGCTCGGGCTCAACCCCAAGTGGCTGCGACTCCATCCCTATGTGCCGGTCGCCAATATTTTCCCGCCGGTCCGGGCCCGAGAACTCGGGATCAACCTCGAGGAATGGGTCCATGTCTATGTCATGCCCTGCGTGTCCAGCTATGTGGGAGGAGACATTGTCGCCGGGGTCATGGGCGCCGGCATTTACAAGCGGCCCGAACTGGTGCTCTATATTGACATCGGCACCAACGG